>CAYWTU010000159.1:0-7710 GCA_964461275.1 uncultured Pirellulales bacterium
GCGGAGCCGGCTAGAGACGTCGGCTCCGCATCGGTTGTCTCGGCGGTGATCGTGGCGTTGGGGACGATGGGCGACGTCACTGCCGCCGGGGCGGTCGAAGCCATAGGCTGCGCAACCGCAGCCACGCTCGCATCCGGCTGGCTGCCCGACAGTAGGAACCACGCGGCGACCAACAGCGCCGCCCCTGCGAAGAGACATGCCGCCGCCACGGCGCCATTAAGCGGGCCACTTCCGCGGGTGGCCTTAACCTGCCTAGATGAGGCGGCACTAGGAACGCCCGCCACTGCCTGCTCGACCGTGATCCAGGGGCCTTCCTGATTGGCCCGGGCCAGGTCGGTCTTGTCGAGCTTGCCTAGGTCGAGCAGTTCCCGCAGGCGGGCCAGCGTGATCGGCCCGAGCCGCTTACCGGCATGGATCGCGTGCCACTGGTCGGCCATCGCCCCACCTCAACCGCAGCTCGAAAACGGGTCTATGCCTTGCCCGCCAATTGCTGTGCCGCCAACAGCTCGGCAATTTGTACGGCGTTGGTGGCGGCCCCTTTGCGCAAATTGTCGCTCACGCACCAGAACGCCAGGCCGTTGGGGCACGACAGGTCTTCGCGTACCCGGCCGATGAACACCTCGTCGCGGCCGTTGCAGGTGTTGGGCATCGGGTAGCGCTTATGGTCCAAGTCGTCCTCGACGACGATGCCCGGCGTGGCGGCGAACAACTGGCGGGCTTCGGCTACGGAAAGTTTCCGCTCGGTTTCCACCACAATGCTCTCGCTGTGACAGTTCGTGACGGGCACGCGGACACACGTCGGGCAAACCTGAATCGATTCGTCCCCAAGTATCTTCCGCGTCTCGTAGACCATCTTCATTTCTTCCGAGGTGTATCCTTGGTGCTTTGGAGAGCCAATCTGCGGAATGACGTTGAACGCAATCGGGTGAGTGAACGCGGTGTA
The DNA here is from genome assembly GCA_964461275.1 of uncultured Pirellulales bacterium. Classification (GTDB taxonomy): domain Bacteria; phylum Planctomycetota; class Planctomycetia; order Pirellulales; family CAYNRE01; genus CAYWTU01. The sequence continues at coordinate 944 of CAYWTU010000159.1, forward strand.
CTTGTGCGCCCGACCTTCCAGATGCGCCCGAGCCCCTGCGTCCAAATCGGCCGAGCCCGAGACGCCCACCCCGCTGGTGGCCTGATAGGTGCTAACGATAACCCGTTTGACCCGCGCCGCGTCGTGCAGCGGTTTCAGAGCCAGCACCATTTGCGTGGTGGAACAATTGGGGCTGGCAATGATCCCTCGATGATTGGCCAACGCCTGCGGATTCACCTCTGGCACCACCAGTGGAACCTGGGGATCCATGCGCCAGTAGCCGCTTTCGTCCACCACCACGGCGCCGCGCTCGACCGCCCAGGGCGCGAAATCGCGAGCCACATCGTCCGGCGTGCTGCCGATCGCCAGATCAACACCCAGAAACGCCTCGGGTCGCAACTCTTCGACCAAGCAGGGCCGGCCGGAAAATTCGATTGTCTTGCCGGCGGAGCGTTTCGATGCCAACAGCTTGAGCTTGCCCAAGGGGAAGCTGCGCTGCTCGAGCAGCTCGAGGATGATGCTCCCCACGGCGCCGGTCGCGCCGACAATGGCCAAGGTCTCGAACACGAAAAGGCTCCTTCTTTGTTGAATTGCGGCACCGCAGTATAGATTCCGCAGCCTCTAGCTGGCAGGAGGGGGCGGGCGATGGAAAGGTTCGCCAGACCCAATAGGCCGCCACACAACGAAACAACGGCTCGCTAACTCCCGTTGATTTCAGCGAATCGAACAGGTTGTTTGTTGGTCTCTAAAGATTTGTCGCAACCTACTGGAAACACTAGAGATAGGTTCGCCGCGTTGTTGAATCATGTACTAGCGGCGACCGCGGGTTAGCAGGGGGGCTACGAAGGCACGATGCCCAGGTACGCCAGCGCCAGAAGCACCAAGGCATGGCGAATCTCGCCGCCGGCGATCATCGCGGGAATTTCCGCCAGCGGACGCGTTACCACGTCGATCCGCTCGGCCGGGTCGAGCATCGGCTCGCCCACCCGTCGGGCGCCTTCGGCCAAGACGATATGGCAGCGGTTGTTCATAAAAGCCGGGTTGGGCCAGACTGCCGCCAACCAGCGCGGGCCGTCTGCCTCGTAGCCGGTCTCTTCGCGCAGCTCGCGCAGTGCCGCAGCCTCGGCCGTTTCGCCTTCGTCGACCATACCACCGGGAATTTCGAGCGTGACGTTTCGCGTGCCGTGCCGAAATTGCCGCACCAGCACCAACTGTTCATCCTCGGTCACGGCCAGGACGTTGACCCAGTCGGGCGAGGCCAAGCGGATGAAGTCGCGCTCAACGCCGTTGGTCTCCAACCGATAGCGATCGGCATGCAGGCGAAAAATGTAATGCTCGGAAACTAGCCGGCTGCCTAATAGCGTCCAGTCTTTTTCGGGCATGGCGTCGTGAGGCGCTGGAGCGAAGGAGGCGAAACGAGTGCGATGCCGGTTATTACACCAACCCCGGAATTGGTCGACCGCCTTCGGTCACGATGGGAATCGGACGCCCTTGTGGGTTGATCCACTGCGCATCGAGATCGATCTGAAGATGGCGAAACACTGTGGCCGCCAGATCGGACGGCGTGACGCGGGCGTCCTTGATGTCGTAGCCGCGGCTGTCGGTGGCGCCGATGACCTGTCCATGCCTCAGACCGCCGCCGGCCACGAGCATCGACATACAGTTGGTCCAATGTCCGCGCCCGGCGGTGGGAGTCATGACGGGCGTGCGGCCGAACTCGCCCAGCATCAGCACGAGAGTGCTTTCGAGCAGGCCGCGAGCCTCCAGGTCGGTGATCAGCGCGTGCAGCGCCCGGTCGATGGATGGCAGAATGGGAGTGAGCCCCTTGATGATGCCGCCCCATTGCACCTCGTCGCCGTGATGATCGAAATAGCCCCAGGCGCCACTGATGACCACGAACGTACAGCCAGCCTCGACGAGCCGCCGAGCCAGGAGCGCCTTTTCGCCGACACTGACGCGGCCATACGCGTCGCCCACCCCGGCGGGCTCCTGCTCGATGTCCAGGGCCCGTTGCACTTTCCCTGAGATGACCATTTCCAACGCCATCTGCTGATAGCGGTCGAGATGATCCATGGCGCCGCCGCGATCCAAGCTGGCGCGGAGGTTGTCCAAGCCGGTGCGCACCGCTTGGCGATCTTGCAGGCGGGCGATTTCCAATCCTGTGGGAAGGGCCGCGCGGCCGGCCAATTCCTTGCCGTTGAGCGGCTCATAGGCATAGCCCAGGTGGCCTGCGCCCCAGATGTCGGATTTCCACGTGTCCGCCAGGCCGACAAACGCAGGCATTTGCGGGTCGTTGGGTCCGCGGAACTTGGCCGCTACGGCGCCCATGCTCGGATACCCTCCGCCGTCGCGGCCGTCGTCCGTGCGGCGCGCCAGGGCGTTGCCCGCTTGCAGCGTGATCGGCGTGTGATTACTGGCCGAACAATCGACGCTGCGAATCACTGTCATCCGATCCAGCAGCGCCGCGTGAAGCGGCAGATGTTCGCAGAATCGCACGCCCGGCAAAGCGGTGGGAATCGTGTGGTACGGACCGCGTATTTCGGCCGGCGCCTCGGGCTTGGGGTCCCACATATCCAGATGACTGGGTCCGCCCGAGAGCCAGATCAAGATTACCGATCGCTTGGGCTGCGTGCTGCCGTTGGGCGAGGCGTGAGCTTGCAGCCTCAGCAGGTCGGCCAGCGACAGCCCGGCGACGCCCGCCAGCCCCGTCTGCAAGAACCAGCGCCGCGATCCGACTCGGATGAGATCGTTGCCAGGCGCCAGCAGCGGTTGCATCGTCATCCACATCCTTATCGTCGTCGCGAATGCCTCGAAACAAATGCCGAATATTCAACAATGACCAACGGACGGTATCGATCAGTTCGTTGGCGGCGCCTGTCCCAAGTTGAGCGATTCGCTCGATCTTCTTGCCCGATAGGAGCACGTCCCAAGATTTGCCATCGTGCGGATCAACCGCTTTGAGCGACGAGTACCCATTGCGGCTCTTGTCCTTATGATAGACTGCGCCTGGCACTGTTTCCGCAATCGGTTCTTCCATGCCTGCCACAATGTGAGCACAAGTCTATTGGTGGTCCACGCTTAAGTCAATCTCGGCATTTCAGATTTCGCCCGCACAGGCATCAGCCCTGCAGGTTGTCCAAACAACTGCCCGCGCCTGAAGATAAGCTGAAACCCCCTTTCACAGCGCCCGGGCGATAGCCAATCGAAACAAATCTTTCGTCGATGCCGCCATGGATTCCATCTACTGGGTCATCTCCCGCGACTGCAATCAGCGCTGTCCGCATTGCTATAACGACTCGGCGCCGGGCGCGCCGGGTCTGACGCTCGACGCGGTCGCGCGGTGCATCGCCCACCTACCGCCTGGCGGCGACGTGCCGATCGATCGGATCATCCTTTCAGGCGGCGAGGTGTTGGTTTGGCCTGAGCTGCTCTTTGCCGCGCTGGCCGGACTACACCAACGTTACGGTGACGCAGTGCGGCTGATGGTGCAGACCAACGGCGACCTGTTGGACGACCGCGTGCTCGCACAATTGCTGGCCGCACACGTCTGCCGCATTGACGTAGCCAGCATGGACAACTATCACCCCAAGAGCACGCTCCAGCGCCGCGACTACTTGGAGCAAATCTTTCGCGCCGCGGGGATGACCGAAGCGACGGGCATCGACCGCGGCAGTCAACCGGCCAACTCGCCCGGCACGTTCGCTTTTTGGGGCGCCACGGAAGACATGTGGATAGGACCATTGTGGCCGCGCGGCCGGGCTCAGCGGAAACAATTGTCAAAGGCATCGCCGCTCGACGATTTTTGCGGCAACTGGAGCGGCGCCAAGAATTTTCTGAATTACCGTGGCGAAGGCTGCGAGGTCAACGTCCAATTGGCCGACGTTTATCCATGCTGTCCAATGACGTGTCGGCCATTGGGCAGTCTGCTCGACGAGCCGCTGCTGGCGATGTTGGACCGTTGTGCCGCGCATCCGGTGTATCAGGCGCTGAACCAGGGACGCCCTGAGGCGATGGGCCAGGCGCTGGGCGTCAGCGAAGTATACGGCCGTCAGCGGACCCGTGACTTAGGCAATCACTGTCTGTGGTGCGACGAGTTCTTCACCAAGCACGCGCCGCAGTTGCTGATGCGCGGCGGAACAACGGAGCGCGGCGACGTCGACCTGTTGCCGATTCTATCCCGCCGCTAATCGGCGGCGCTACTGGTAGGCGATGCAGCCTTCGCACACCGTTCCACAAACATGGCCCTGCAGATGCGCCTGGCGCAGCTCCACGAACGGCCCGCTGTTCCAGGCCTCCAGGAAACTGGCGGTCTTCAAATTTCCCATGGTGAAACGGCCGTCGTGATCGAAGCAGCATGCCGATAGGCGGCCATCGTAGGTGATGTGTCCCTCGGTGAAGATGGCCCAGCACGGAATGGGGTCGCGCATCGCGTCGAGCCGGCCAGGATTGCCCGCCACGGGAACCGTGCCGCCGGCGCCGGAGGTCAAACCGGCCTGGCCGTACAGCGGCAGCCAGTAGTGCTGGTCGACGAATGGGACGATCTCGTCCACGGCCGTTTGCATCCGCACCAGTTGTTCGCCGTCATAGCGAATGCTCGAGGCGTACAGGCCGCAGCGGTGACCCCCTTCGTCGCGTATGCGGCGGGCCGACTTGATGTTGTCCACCACCCGCTGAAAGTCCGAAGGCTTGACCTGGGTCACCGCGGCGAACTGTTCGGCGTCGGCGTTGTTGAAGCTGAACTTCAAGCTGTCGAGCCCGGCTTCCATACAGGCCTGCACACGGTCGGGCGTTGCCAGTCGGCCATTGGTCGTCAGAAATACGTAAGGAAACCCCACGTCGTGCTTGGCGTAGCGAATCGCCTCGGGCAGCCAAGGGCAGAGAAACGATTCGCCCAAATAGAACACGCCCAACTCTTCGACGCCGGCGTCGCGCAGCTCGCGAACGATCCGCCGGTAAAGATCCTGGTCCATGTCGGCCTTGTGGCGGAGCTTCTTGGCGGTGGCGCAGAAGAAGCAGTTGAAATCGCAACGGGCCGTCAGTTCAATCTTGACGCTCCGCGGAACGGGCGGAGTGGTCGTGCGATAATTGGGCGGTATCCGCGTAATGGCGTCGATCCGCTCGGTAATACTGCCGAAGGTTGTTGTCCGAATCATGAACCGCCCTCCTGGTTTTTGTTGCTGTCTATCGACCAGTTGGCAGCACTTGAACCAGGATTTCGCCTCCAGATCGGTCGGATCGCGTGGCGCCGGCTGGACACGTTCGCCGCAGCGAGCTAGTCCGCGCGCGGTGCGCCATTTCCGCACATCAAACGAAGCCTTTATCGTGGCCAGGCGGAGGCTACCGGCGACTGTCGGCGAAACGCTCGTCCCCTGGCGCCGCGCCGTCAAACGAGAACGCCAGTTGCGATTCTTGACCCGCTTGCACAACGATCGTCTGGCGGACACGGACCATTTTGCCGTTGCGGGTTATCTCGGCCAACAGCTCGTACTCGTAATCCAGGCCGGGATGCAAACCTCGCGAAAAGTAGCGCCGCTGCGTCCCTCCGCTCGACGTGGCGTGGCCGTTGATGAACACTTGCGCGTCGGCGGGCGCCGTCACGTCAAATGTAGCTACGTCGGCGGCCGGCTTGGACCCGCGGAACACTATGTGATCTGTCCCGGTCGGCGCAACGTGGGTCGAGTTGTTCGTCGAGGCGGCAGGATCGGGTTCGTAGTAGGTTGCCGGTTCGCTGGATGCGGGCCGATCGTACCACACGGCGCCCTCGCAGCCGCAGGTGATCGCCCCGCCGCAGCCGTAGCAGCCTGAGCAGGAGGTTGTGGAGCAGCATCCTGAGCACACCGGCGCAGCGCACGTTGCGGACCAGCAGCCGTGCCGATTGCTGTAGCAGCGCGAACTGGCACAACAGCGGACTCGTCCACGGCAGCCAAATGCGCCGAAGCAGCGACGTCCCGCAAAGCATCGGCCTCCCCAACAAGCGACGGCCTGGCAACCGCCGCATCCCCACGTTTCCGAGGCGGTGGCAACACGTGGCGGGCTGCCCGTGAGGGCCATCGCCGAGACGGCCACGAACAACAAGATTCCGGACAACAGCGTGCGATTCATGGCGGACCTCCGTTGCGCAGTGAGCTGGACTTCGCGGAAAGCCCCGCGTGCCGCCACGCCGCCGCCGCACGCAAGGCTTTATCCAGGTCTACGTTGCTGCGGAGCAATGTCAAACTTCGCCGTAGCACCTCGGCCATGGCGTGTGATGCGACGCGAAAAACGCCGACTCTGCGGCGAGACACAAACGGCCATTTCAGGGATGCTAATTCTCGGAGATCCAAATCCGAAGAACAGCTATATAGCCGCTATCCTATGGCCTCCATGGGCCAGAGTTCGTGCCGAACTTAGCGGGAACCGAGTGAACTCGTCAGGCGATAGCTTTTGGCAGCGCTATGCGCCAAAAACGCCAAGAGCGGCCGCCAGATTGGAAATGGCCGAAGGATGCCTTCCCGGTTCAAAGTTCACGTAATCGATTGCCTCGCTAGACCCCCGGCGATGCGAACAATTACCTGAAATCTGTCGCGGGCCGTTGTTTGGCGCATTGCATTTGACGGCCTGCGTCTGCCGCAGAAGGCCTCGGTCAGCGAGCGGCGATGTGAGGCGCGGGCTGGAGCGAAGGGCGCCGCTGGCGGTGGGCTGTGGGCGCGGGGGGCGCTGCGGACTTGGGCGCCGGATTTTCCGCGGCGGGTTCTTCTGGGGCGGCCATCGGATCACCCTCACCGATCGAGCAAGCCTCAGCGCCGCAT
>CAYWTU010000160.1:0-7704 GCA_964461275.1 uncultured Pirellulales bacterium
GACGCCGTCGGCCGCGATTTGTGTCGCGATCGTCTCGGGCGGCCGCATCCACGTCACGCGCCACTGGTCGCCATGGGCTCGCAGGCGTTGCCCCACGTGATCCACAATCGGACATTCGGAATACAGAAAGATTTCAAACCGTTGCCGATCATGCCTGGCCAACATCGATTCGAAAAACCGCATCACCGCGTGCTCGCACAGGTCGGGCGACACATAGCCCAGCCGAATCCGCCGATCCATGTCGCGGGAATGGTTGAACGTGGACCGCGCCGGGTAGCGAGTTCGCCACCAATCGGCCAGGCGGCGATGTTCGGCGGCCAGCTCGGCGCCGTTGGTGCGCTCGTCGTACAGCAGCATGTTGATCAGATTGCTGCGTATGGCCGACCGATCGGGATCGACCGCCAACGCCCGGCGCATGGCGGCGATCGCTCCATGCATGTCTCCCAGGCTTTTGAGAACGGCCGCCAGGTTGTTCAGCGCCGGCGAATGCCCAGGGTATTTCGACAGTGCCGCCTGGTAATGGGCGATCGCCTGCCGGGGCTCGTTGCGGTCCTGGTGAATGTCGGCCAGCGTCGTGCGAAAACTGGGGTCGTCCGGCGCCAATTCCACGGCGCGTGAGGCGTATTCCGCGGCGTGATCGAGTTGCTTGGCCCGCTCGGCCAACAGGGCCAAAAGCTGCCAACCGCCGGCATTGCGGACGTCGGCAGTGAGCACCTGTCGACAGAGAACCTCGGCCTGATGCAGTTCGCCGCGACCGAAATGATCGCGGGCCGTTTGCAGCTGTTGGGCCAGAATTTGCATGGCGTCGGCGGGCGACGAGGTTCATCGAAGGGGCCTGAGTTCATTCTAAGTGCCGCCGTTTTAACCGGATAGCGGCGGAATTCATTCAACCGCCGCCCTGTCTTCGGCGTGACACCAGCAGCCCTCCGGCCGAAACCGCCATGATCACCGCGGCCGCGACCGCCAACGGCACAAGCGACGCCCGCGGCGGCTGCGATTCCATCCGCCGACCGGTTTCCAACGCTTCGTCGGCCGTGGGCGTCCGGCCGGAGTATTCTTGCTGATGCTGCCAGGTTTGCAGACGGTTGGCGTACCGCTGTTCCGTCCTCGCTTGACGGCGCACATACTTGGGCCCCACCGCGACGATCCCCAGCATCGCCACACCGCTGAACATCAGCACCCAAAACCAAGGGGAATCGGTCAGCGGAGGTTTTTCCGGTGTCGCGGCCATCTTTCGCTTGCGATTCTTGGCTCTACTGCGGAAGGTAGCGCATCGTCGGCCCGGCGTACACGGCCGCGTCGCCCAATTGCTCTTCGATCCTGAGCAGTTGGTTGTACTTAGCCAGCCGGTCGGTGCGGCTCAGCGAGCCGGTCTTGATCTGGCCCATATTGAGCGCCACCGACAAGTCGGCGATGGTGGCGTCCTCCGTTTCGCCGCTGCGATGGCTGGCGATGCTGGTGTAGCCATTGCGGGCCGCCAATTGAATCGCCTCGATCGTTTCGGTCAGCGAGCCAATCTGGTTCACCTTGACCAAGATGCTGTTGGCCACCCCCCGGTCGATGCCGTCCTGCAATCGCCGGGTGTTGGTCACAAATAAGTCGTCGCCCACCAGTTGCACCCGCTGCCCCAGCTTTTGCGTGAGCAGCTTCCAACCGTCCCAGTCGTCCTCGGCGCAGCCATCTTCGATGGAACAGATCGGATACTTTTGGACCCAGGCCGCCAGAAAATCTACCATCTCAGCGGAACTCAGTTCGCGGCCGTCGATCTTGTACTTTTTCGACTTCGAGTCGTAGAACTCGGTCGACGCCACGTCCAGTCCAATCGCCACCTGTTTGCCCGCCTTGTAACCGGCGCCTCCGATCGCCTCCAAGATTAGATCGAGCGCCTGGCCGTTGGTCGGCAGATCGGGGGCGAAACCACCCTCGTCGCCCACCGCCGTGTTCAGCTTCTGTTTGCGGAGCACCTTCTTGAGTTGCTGAAACACCTCGGCTCCACACTGCAGCGCCTCGTGAAACGTCTCGAAGCCGTAAGGAACAATCATGAATTCCTGCACGTCGATGCCGTTGTCGGCGTGCGCGCCGCCGTTGATGATGTTCATCAGCGGCACGGGCAATAGTCGCGCGCCGGGCCCGCCCAAGTAACGGTACAGCGGCATGCCGTGGTAGCTCGCCGCTGCGTGGGCCGTCGCCAGCGATACTCCCAGGATGGCGTTGGCGCCCAGGTTGGCCTTGTTCTCCGAACCGTCCAGCTCCAACATCCGTCGATCGACCTGCACCTGCTCTTGGGCGTCCATGCCAATCAGTTCCGGGGCCACCCGCTGATTGACGTTGTCGACCGCTTTGAGCACCCCCTTGCCGCCGTAACACTTGGCGTCGCCGTCGCGCAGCTCCCACGCCTCGTGGGCGCCAGTGCTGGCGCCGCTGGGCACCGCGGCCCGACCCAACGTGCCGTCGGCCAAGATCACGTCGACCTCAACCGTGGGATTGCCCCGGCTGTCGAGAATTTGGCGGGCGCGAATGTCAACGATGGTCGAGTCCATGGCAAGGTTCCTTCCAGTATGAGGTTGCTGCGTAGGCACAGGCGCTTGCACATTGTGCCGCATGGGGGCCCCGAAGGGTAGGAGCCGTTTTCTCAAGGCACTGTGCCCGCTACGATGATCGGCGGCTGCCGCCTTTACTCCCCCAGCTGCACCACATTCCATGTTGCAAGACGCCACTCCCAGCCGACCCAGCCAGCCGGCGCCGCTGGCCGACAACATCCGCGGCATTCAGCCGGGCGGTGGACTAGGGCCCGACCTTGAACAGGCTTGGGGACGATTGCGCCGCTGGTGGCTGAAATCGCTTCGACCAAGCTACGTCCGCCGCATGGCCCAGTTGCGGCAAGGCGACGCGGCCGGCGCACCGCACGAGATTCTCGACCCTCGCGATCTAAAATACTGCCGCAACCTATGTACCGCGCACTGGGCGGCCGAGCACGACCGCTTCGCTTGGCGCGGCAACTTGGGCATCGCCCGTTGGGGCTGGTGCGAATTGCACCTGGTTTTTTGGCCGCTCTTGGCGCTCACGCTGGCGGCCGGGGCGTTTCGCCCCTGGCTGGCCGTGCCGCCGGCGCTGGTGTTGGCGTGGGCCGTTTCCTTCTTTCGCGATCCGCGCCGCAGCGTCCCCGCCGCACCCGGGCTAGTCGTTTCGCCCGCCGACGGCAAGGTGGTCGAGATTGCACGCCTGGCGCACGACGAATTCGTCGGCGGTCCGGCAGTGCGGATCGGCATCTTCCTCTCGGTCTTTAACGTCCACGTCAACCGGGCGCCGCTGGCCTGCCGGGTGATTCAACTCGACTACCGGCCCGGTGAGTTTCTCAACGCCTTGGACCCGGCCAGCGCGATTCGCAACGAGAGCATGTGGATTGGTCTGGAAGAACCGGCGTCGCCGTTTCGCCGGTTGGTCTGCCGGCAGATTTCAGGGGCCATTGCCCGCCGCATCGTCTGCGACCTGGCGCCGGGCGAAACGCTGGCTCGTGGCCAGAAGTTCGGCATGATCAAGTTCGGTTCTCGCACGGAATTGATTCTGCCCGACGAAACGGGATTGGTTGTTGAGACGAAAATCGGCGACAAGGTCCGCGGCGGCAAGACCGTGTTGGCCAAATGGGGCACGTGAATCGCCGTGGGCGATACAGGTGTCCGGGCGCCTACCGCGCCGCTTCCGGCACGCGCACCAAAACAACCCGATGGTCCACCGTCCCCAGCGCTAGCTCCGCGCCGTCGGGTGACCAGGCCAGGCAGTAGGCCGCGGGAACCGGCAATTGCTCCTCGACCAGTACGTTGCCATCGGCCACGTTCCAAATTCGCATTTGGCCTGCGTAGCCAATGGTGGCCAGCCGCGTGCCCGCAGCGTTATAGGCCACGCGATAGATCTGGTCACCGTGACCTGAAATGGTTCGCAGCGGTTTGTCTTGCGTTGGATCCCACTCTTGCCATGATCGCGCCAAGCCGGCCGAGGCGAGCCGGCTGCCGTCGCGGCTGTACGCCAGCGTGTACAGGCCGTCGGCAATTTCTTCCTTTAGCTCCCGCTGTTGGGCGCCGTCGGCCGGGTTCCACAGGCGAATCGTGCGATCGAGCCCGGCGCTGGCCAGTTGCTGCCCGTCGAGCCGAAATACCACGGCGTACACCGGGCTGGTGTGTCCCTTGGCCGTAGCATAGTTGGCGCCGTCGGCCGTGTTCCAGAGCATCACCGTGTTGTCGGCGCCGGCCGAGGCCAACCTTGTGCCGTCGGGACTGAAATCGAGGCCGTAGACGTGGGCGGTGTGGCCGGTAAGCCGCAGACGGGGCGACCACGGCGCCACGTCCCATTGCTGTAACTTGTCCGCCGACAGCGCTGTCAGCCGGCGTCCGTCGACCGACAACGCCAACTCCGCTATGGGCTGGCCGACGGTGCGCGATTCCAGCCTCGCGCCGTCGGCCGTGCGAAACATTGTCACGTGGCCATCATCGGTAGCCACGTGCAGGTGCACCGCGTCTTCACTCAGCACGATGGCACTGATCGGCCGCAACATTTTGATCGTCGGCAACGACTGGCCGTCGGTCGCCTGCCACACCTGAACGCTGCCGCCGGTGGGGTCGTTTGTCGCGGCTACAACGAGTCGGCCCGGCCAATCGGCAGCCAAGCGCGTCGCCGGTTGCGGCAATTCGCTCAAGCGGCGCATCTCGGTCAAGTTGCTCGTGCGCCATTGGACCACCTGCCGATCGTCGCCGGTGGAAACGAGTTGTCCGCCGCGGCTGCTGAACGCCAGGGCGGTCACCGGCCCGGTGTGGGCCTGAGTCTCGGCGAGCAGCGAGCCGGTCGTCCAGAGTTGGATCTTGCCGTTGTCGGCTACGGCCCACGTCTGGCCGTCCTTCAACATCGCGCTGCCCCCACCGTTGAGCAGGAGCGATTCGTTGATCTCCTGCCGGGCGCCTGTCGCGGCGTCGTACAATGCCCCGGCCGAGACGAGCCGCTGGCCGTCGGGGCTGAAACCGAGCGCAGCAAGACTGCCGTGCGTCTGATATTCGCCCTGTGGCGCTCCATCGGATGCGCTGCGCACCAAGACCTTGCCGTCGCTCAGCCCGACCGCCAACCGTTGTCGGTCGGGGCTCAAGATCAACCTCACGGCTCGCGCTGGCAGCGCGTCGTCGCGCTCGGCCATACCCGTCGCCATGTTCCAGAATTTGAGCTGGCCGTCTTCGCCTGCGGAAAAGCAGTGCTGCGCGTCGGCGCCGGCGGCGACAAGGATTTCCCCTTTCGTGTGTCCGCCGAACCCGCCGATGCGAGGCAGGTCTTGCGCTCGGAGGTGTCCATCGGCGGTGAGCAGCGTCAGCGTCCGCTCGCTGGGGGCAAAATAGGCGGCCACCACGCCCGCTGGCAGTTGGAAATCGTGCGTGTAATGGGGATACTCCGTGGCAATTAACTGCGCCGTTCCGCCGGGATGCACCAGCAGCAGTTGTGAGCCTGTGGGGCTTAAGGCCAGGAACTCGAGAGGCCGACCTTCCAGCGGCAGGCCCAGTTGCACGCCCGACTCGCGGAGCCGGTGGACGCCCACGTAGTCGTCGGTCGCCTTAGCCAGCACCGAGCCATCGCCGCCCAGCCGCGATTTGGCGCCAACCCGATCGTGCAGCGAAGCGCCTAGCGTCGACGGCTGAGCGAGTTCCCAGCGCCGCACCGCCTGGTCGCCGGCGACCAGGGCGTACAGTTCGCGTTCTTCGTAGGCGCTCAGTTGTTCGATGGCGGCCGATTGTTTGTCCAGCTCGCGTTGCAGCGACCCGTCGGCCAGGTTCCACAGTTTGATCTGCCCTGACCGATCGCCGACCGCCACCACGTTCGAGCGCCCCACCAGGTCGAGCGCCGTGACCGGCGCCCCCTGACCCTCCAGGACCAGCGTCCCGCCGCTGGCCAGTTGGTGCAGCCGCACGCGGCCGTCTTCGCCGCCGCTGACGAGCCGCCCGCCGTCGGAAGTAAACGACAAGGCGTTGACGGCGCTGCCGGCCGTGCTGAACGTGTGTTTCACCGCGCCGTCGGCAAGTTGCACAACGCGTACGCCGCCGGTCGCGTCGGCCACCGCCAACAGACTGCCGTCGGCGCTTTGAGCGTGGGCATTGGGCGCCGCGGGGCCTAGGGCAATGTCCTGACCGGCGGGCAAGTTGCACTGGAGTGTCAGTAGTTTGCCGCCCGCGCCGATCAGCCACCGGTCGGGCGACGGCAGGTGGACAATCGACAACGATCCGTAATCCGAGCCCAGGGCTGTTGCGTGAATTAGTTTGCCGTCGGCCGTACTCCAGATTTTCACCTGTCCGCCGCCGGCCGTGGCCAGTTGCGAGCCGTCCGCGTTGAGCGCCGCTGCCGAAATTTGACCCGGGTGATCCAGCGTAGCCCGCAGTTTGCCGTCGGCCACGTTGAACAGCTTGACCGGTCCTTGCATTCCTACGGCGGCAATCCATGAGTCGTCCGGCGCAGCCAGGAGCGATGTTGCGACAAGATCGATGGCAATCTCGCGCGGCGCCGCCGGCGGCCAGCGGTACAGCCGCACCTTGCCCGTCGGGCCGCCGACGGCGACGGCCTGCATGTCCTGTCGTGCGGCGAAGGCAGAGATCGGTTCGGGAGTGTAGAAGACCTTGGGCGCGATCGGCTGGGAATTGGCATCGCTGAGCAGCGCGTGCAGCTCTCCGTCCTGGATCGCCGCCACGGCCAAGTTGCCGCCCGGATCAGCAGACAATCCCGCGACGACGTGCTCCGGCCGAGTCGGAACAGGAATCTGATTCCTTAGTGTCCAGCCGATTCGCGTGTCGTCGTCGGCCGTTAGGCGACTCACCGAACGATCGTCGGCTGTGAATATCCGTCTTCCGTCCGCGGAAGGGGCTAGACGATGCGTCCTTCCTGAGATCCCCAACTCCAATTCCGCCCGTACCGCCGGCATCTCGTACAGAAAAATCTGCTTGTCCAGTCCCGCCGCGGCCAACTGTTTGCCATCGGCCGAGACCGCTACCGCCAACACCAGGTGGCTATGATCGGCGAACGTCCGCACGGCCGTGCCGGCGGCGCGGTCCCAAACTTTCACGGTCCGGTCAAAGCTGCCGCTGACGATCCGCGAGCCGTCGGCCGTCCAGGCCACGGCATAGACCGGCTGGGTGTGCCCTTCCAGATAACTCAACTCCGCTGCAACCGCAGGCCGAGCCCACCACGCGCTCGCCAGGCACCACGCTACGATAACGCGGCGCGCGTCCGTCTGTCTCCCTCTCCCTCCGGGAGAGGGGCAGGGTGAGGGGGCGGCGCCGGTGGCGTTCGATCTCAAGAATCGCTTACAACGGTTCAGCCATCTCATGCGACGTGTAAACAACAATGCCGGGAGGGCGAGGGAACCAGAGCGCGGCGGCATCCCAAGGCTCAGTTGCCCGCCGCGCCAGCCGCCAGATCGTAGCACGCCATTTCCAAATGATTGCGCACGTATGCCTTGCCGTCGACCAGGATCGGATTGTTCCATGTCTTGCCTTCCAGCGCCTGAAAGATGCCCAGCTCGCGGTACTCTTCCGGATTGGTCTCGACCAGCACCAGGTTGCCCGTCTCGCTGAGCACCACCAACCGATCTTCGCACAACAGCACCTGCCCGTGTCCGTGTCGACCCTTCTTCCAGCGCCGTTTGCCGTTCGAGAAACGCCGCGGTCGCCTCGCGATCGAACA
>CAYWTU010000161.1:0-7702 GCA_964461275.1 uncultured Pirellulales bacterium
CCCGCAACCCGAAGTCTTGCCGGCGCCCCCACACCGGCCGGCCGTGGAAGCGCGTCCACCCTTTGTGTCCGGGCCGTTACACGGTGTGCTCGTGAATGATCAACAACCCGTCAAGGAACAAACCCAGGCTGCGCCGCCGCCGCAGGCGGCTCCTCAGGCGCAGAAGCGGTTTCACATCGACGCCGACACGCTTCAAGTCGAGCTGCGACTGACCGCCGGCCAGTTGCAATTGCGTCAAGCCAACGCCGTCAACAACGTCTCGCTGTACGAAGTGCAAACCACGGAAGCGGAAGAACAGCCGTTGCAAATCCGCGGGCACGAGATGTTCCTGGAGCAGGTTTCGCCCGGCGCCATCGTGGCCACCGTCGCCGGTCAACCGGCGCATGTGGAGGGCCGCGGCATGACGCTCGATGGCCGCCAAATTCGCCTCGACCGGACCGCCAACCGGCTGACCGTCGATCAGGCGGGGACCATGCAACTGCCGGTCGACAGGAATATGGAGGGACAGCGCACCGAGCGGCCGCAAACCCTTGAATTAACTTGGCAAGGCGGCCTCACGTTCGACGGGCTGCGGGCCGAAATTCGCGGCGACGTGGTCGCACGCACCGGCACGCAAACGTTGTCCACGCCGCTCATGGAGGTCTTTTTTCAGGAGCGGGTAAACTTCAGTCAGGCGCAAGAAACGGCGCAACGGCCGCAACTCGCCCGCATCGTTTGTAGTCAGGGCGTGCTGATGGATCGGGTAGCCTTCGACTCGCAGGGCCGACAAAGCGATGAGCGGATCAAAGTCGAGCAACTGGCCGTCGATCAACTCACCGGCGCCATCAAGGCCCAGGGCGCCGGCTGGGTGCGGGCGATTCATCGCGGCAACGGCAAACCAGTCGGGCTCAGCGGCGTTCCCGGCGCCAAAGCCCCGCCGGCGATCGCGGCCAACGGCGAAAGTCGTTTGAGCTTTCTAGGCGTACGGTTTCATCGCGGCATCGTAGGCAAATTCCATCACCGCGAGTTGACCTTTCAGGGACAAGTCAAGTCGGTTTACGGCCCGGTGAGCGATTGGGAAATGACGCTCGAACCGGACGAAGACCCAGCCCGGTTGCCGGCCGGCTCGCTGGGCGTCAGTTGCGAAAATCTCAACGTGGTGCAAATGCCCGGCGCCAGTCCGGCCGATCCGCCGTATGTCGAGCTAATGGCCGCAGGCAATGCGATCGCCGAAGCGGTCGACTTCACCGCCCGAGCCGAAAAGATCAAATACGCGGAATCCAAGCAAACGCTGATCCTGGAAGGAGATGGGCTGGCCTCCGCCGTGCTCGAACGCCAGCAGGGATTCGGCGGTCAGCAGCAACGAATTGCCGCCCGCAAATTCACCTACTTTCTCTCCACGGGCAATTGGAAGATTCACGAAGGGACGTCGCTAGACACCGGCATCATTCCCGGCAAGTAGTCGGCCTGTTTCGCGAACCACGATGGCACCGGTCCGCGACTCGGCAAGCCGGCGAACTTGGGCGCTCTGTCGGCCGCACTTCCCCAGAACAAACCTGAAGAATCTGCGCGGACCGGTCGATCATGGTGTCGCTATGCTCACCCTCGGCCTTTCCTTCGACTTTCACGACGCCGCGGCCGCCTTGGTCGGCGACCAAGGAGTCATTGCCGCCGCGCAGGAAGAACGCTTCTCGCGCAAGAAGAACGATCCGCAGCTTCCACGCTCGGCCGTGGAATACTGTCTGGCCAAGGCAGGAATCCAGCCCTGCGACCTGGATGACGTCGTCTTCTACGAGAGTCCGCTCTTGAAGTTCGACCGCATCCTGCGGCATTCGATCGGCGGCTTGCCAACCACGCGGAAGTACTTGGTCGACACGGTTCGTGCCTGGGTGAACAAAGGTAAACTCCACGTTGGAGACCGAATCGCCAGCGATCTCGGCCTCCCCCGCGACCGCGTACGGTTCGTCCGCCATCACTATTCGCACGCCGCCAGCGCCTACTTCTGTTCGCCGTTCGACCAGGCCACGGTGGTCACGCTTGACGGCGTCGGCGAGTATGAGTCGGCCACGTTGTCCATCGGACGCGGCAACCAACTAAAACGAATCGCCGCCTTGAAATTGCCGCATTCGATCGGCCTGTTCTACAGCGCAATTACCGCGTTTCTGGGCTTCGAGGTGAACGAAGGCGAGTACAAAGTGATGGGCATGGCCGGTTTCGGCGAACCGAAACACTACGACCTGATGCGCAGTTGGTTCCACTTGCGCAGCGACGGCTGGTTTCGCGTCCAACAGCGGTACTTCAATTTCACCACGCCCATCGACGTGCCGTACACCACGAACCTGATCGAAGCGCTCGGCCCGCCGCGCCCGCCGGAGAGCCCCTTCCGCATCGAGCCGAAAGACGCCGGCCAGGCGGAACGCCAGGTTGCGGCCGTCAGCCGCCACTATGCCGACATCGCCGCCAGCGCCCAAAAAGTGACCGAAGAAGTGATCCTGCACGTGGTCCACAAGGCGGTCGAGCGGACGGGCGTCCGCAACGTCTGCCTGGCCGGCGGTGTAGCGCTCAATTCGCTGGCCAATGGCCGCATCAAGCACGAGCTGGGGCTGCCCTTGTACGTACAGCCGGCCGCGGGCGACGCGGGCGGTTCGCTCGGCGCCGCGCTCTACTGGAGACACTGCGTCCGGGGCGACCGGCAGCGCAAGCCGCTGGACCACGCCTACCTGGGCAAATCGTTTGGTCACACCGATCTGCAAGCCGCCCTGGACAAGGCATATTGCCACGAGCAGTCGTCCCCGGCCGACGACCAACTCTTGTTTGCCGAAGTCGCCAGCCTGCTCCGCGACGGGGCGGTGGTCGGCTGGCTCAATGGCCGCCTGGAATGGGGTCCGCGGGCGCTGGGCGGAAGAAGCATCTTGGGCAATCCCATGCTTCCCGACATGAAGCAGATCATGAACGAGAAGATCAAGTTCCGCGAGCCGTTCCGGCCCTTTGCTCCGGCGGTGCTGGAAGAACGGGCGGCAGAGTTCTTCGAACTTGGGGCCGTCCATGGCCCCACCGACCCGCTCTATTTCATGTTGGCCATCTGCCGCGTTCGCCAAGACAAGCGGACGTTGCTGCCGGCCATCACCCACGCCGACGGCACGGCCCGCGTGCAGTTGGTGTCGCGCCGCTCCAACCCGCGGTTCTACGGGCTGATCGAAGCGTTCGGCCGCCTGACCGGCGTGCCGGTGATTCTGAATACATCGTTCAACCTCCGCGGCGAACCAATCGTCAACACGCCGTTGGACGCGCTCAAGACGTTCGAGTGGTCCGACATGGATTGTCTCGTTCTGGAGAATCACTTGATTCGCAAGTCCATGTAGCGCTCGTGTGCTATCAGCTAGAACGAGGAACAGCCATGTCCGCCATCTTGGTGTTGCCCCCCGCAGAGACGCCCGCCACGGAAATTCGCCGCGCGCTCCGCGCCATGCGGTATCGCTTGGGCGACCAAGCGCCGATCGAGGTGGTCGCGCCCGATTCGCATCGCACAATCTACGCCGAGCCGCTGGCGCAGCTCGGCCTGAAACTGTCCCATGGCTTACGGATCACGCCGGACACGCAGTTTGTGGCCCTCTTGGAAGACGACGCTCAACAGACGGCGCCCATCGCCGGAATGCCGCCGCATGTGAGGCTGTACCGCATCCGCCGGGGGCAAATGATGCTGCAGCAAGGCGCTCGCGACGCCCTGGACGACGCCCACTTGAACTCGCATTTGTTCAATCGACTTAGCGGCGGCGTACAGGGGTTCTACTTTTTTCCGTACGCCTACCTGTTCCGCAACAACGGCCTGGGGCCGACGAACGAATTTGGCCATCGAATCACGGCCAACTTCGACGCCCTCGCCAAACGCTCGGCGGCCCACAAGGTGATCGCCATCTTCGGCGGCTCGGCCGGCTGGAGCATCTTCGCCCAGTACGAGGAAATGTTCTCCCAGCGGCTCGAGGATAAGCTCAACCAGCGCTCGCAAGATCAGGGCCTGGGTTGGAAGTTCACCGTCCTGAATCTGGCCCAAAACGGCAACGTCGCCCTCAACGAAATCATGACCTACGCGCTGTTCTGCGACCGTGTGCGGCCCGAAGCGGTCATCGCCCACGACGGCTTCAACGATCTGGCCTACGGTCAGGCGACCGATCCGCAACTCTTGCGCCACGGCATCACGTATCAGACCAACATCGAACATTGGGGTAAGATCCTCCACGAACCTAAGGACGTGCCGGTGGTCGACTTGGACGGCGTCTGCCCGGTCGCCAACGCGCCGCCCGCCATCTTGCAAAGCTACGCCCGCAGACAACAACAATTCCAGCGACTGGTGCAAGGGCACGGCGCTCTGTTCGTCGCCGCCTTGCAGCCGACCATCTTCAGCAAGCCCAGCAACTCCCCGGCCGAGCAGCAGGCATTGGAAATACAAATGGCGCCCGACTCGCATTTTCGCGACGTCTACAAGAACATGCCGCTGATGTACGAAAAGTACGTCAAGCTTTCGGGACAACTGTCGTTGGACTTGTTCGCGAACGTACACGCCCACTTCGCCCAGTTCGACGCCAGTCAGACGCACTTCGTCGATATCATGCACACCACGCCCCTGGGAGACGAGATCATCGCCGACTATTACGACGAGTTTTTCGCGCGACACGTGCTGCCGCGGTGGCGGGAAAGAAACTCGTGCGTACCGGCGCCGCACGTTGGCGCTTCTTCGTTGGCGAGCGGCGCGACGGCGACAACCAACCTGGCCAGCAGCTAAACGGTCAACCAACAACCGCCTGCGAAGCTGCTAACGATCTTGCGAACCGGCGCAGGTGTTGGTTGGACTCGAAAGGAATCCGCCCATGAGCCACGTCAGCATTGGCGCCTCGGCCGCAACGAAAAGCAACCACTGGGACCGCTGGAAGGCCGACATTCGTTTGGGTTTGGCCGAATCAGGACGCCTGATTCGATTGGGCTTGCGGGCCCTGGCCATCGAGCGCGCGCCGCTGGCCGCCGCGATCCTGCTCTTGGGCTGGCCGCTGTTGGCGGTCGTCTATGTTCGCGGCAAGAAGAGCGGGGCGGCCCAAAAGGAAAAGGTCTCGCCGTTCATCTATACGATGCAATAGCTTTTGCTCACCCGCGAATCACATTCCCTGCGCCGACACTCAAAAACCACGCCCGGCGACGGTCCCACGTAACGTAAACCTCGCCCAGTCAAGTATTTAATGTCCCGAGGAAGGCGGAAAGGTTACGGTTGTTGGCGGAACCCGACACCGATATACTTGACCCTTTGTTTCGCCGCGCCAGCGCCCCCCCCGATGGAGCTGGAGGGGCCCCGCTGTACCTGCGCGCGGCAATCCTTTTGCCGCTCGCCAACCGCCGTCCGATACCTCCATGCGATTTGCCCTCGTCGACCGAATTACCGACCTGGAGCCGGGCGTGCGAATCACGGCAGTCAAGAACCTGTCGCTGGCCGAGGAATATCTGGCCGATCACTTCCCCGGTTTTCCGGTGATGCCCGGCGTTCTGATGTTGGAAGCGATGACCCAGGCCAGCGCTTGGTTGATCCGGGCCAGCGAAGATTTTGCCCACAGCGTGGTCACGCTAAAAGAGGCCCGCAACGTCAAGTATGGCAATTTCGTCGAGCCGGGCCAGACGCTGGTGGTGACGGCCGAGATCATCGGGCAAGACGAGCGCACAACGAAGCTCAAGGCCCAAGGCACGGTCGATGGACAGGCGACGGTGTCAGCCCGCCTGACGCTGGAACGCTACAACCTGGAACACGAGAATCCGTCTCGCCGCGAAGCGGATGCGGTCGTTGTGCAGCGCCTCCGCGAGATGTTTTCCCAACTATACAAACCCCAGCGCGTGCCGGCCTAGGCTGGAAGTTGGCCGCGCGCCGGACCGCGTCCCGGCCACGAAGAATCGAATCGGCTGTAACAAGCGAGCGTTGAATGCGATTGGATGGAAAGACGGCGATCGTCACCGGCGGTAGCCGCGGGATCGGCCGGGAATGTGTTCGCGCGCTCGCCTCTGCCGGCGCCAAGGTGGCGCTGGTCTACCAGAAGAATCAGGAGGCTGCGCAGCGGCTTATCGAGGAAATTCAACAAGCGGGAGTCGAGACGGAAGTCGCGGCCCATCAGGCCGATGTCCGCGATTTCGCCCAGGCTCAGGCGCTCGTCGAGCGGTTGGAGGAAGCTTGGGGGCAAGTCGATGTGTTGGTCAACTCGGCCGGCGTGATCCGCGACGGGTTGTTCGCCACCATGGGCCCCGAGGCATGGCTCGAGGTGATCGATACCAATTTGAACGGAACGTACAACTTTTGCCACGCCGTGACGCGGCCGATGATGTCGCGGCGGCGGGGCAGCATTGTGAATATCACCAGCGTGGCGGCCGAATTCGGTTCCCGCGGCCAGGTCAACTACGCCGCCAGCAAAGGGGGCATCGACGGTCTGACGCGTTGCCTGGCCAAAGAGCTGGCCGCCCGCAAAATTCGCGTCAACGCCGTGGCCCCAGGTATGATCGAGACCGACATGAGTCAGGCCGTTCGCAACCTAGTGGGAGATGACATCAACAAAGTCATTCCACTCAAACGGATCGGCAAACCCGAGGAGATCGCCAGCGTTGTCACGTTCCTGGCCAGTGACGCGGCCAGTTACCTGACCGGACAAGTCATTCGCGTCGACGGCGGCTTGAGTCTGGGCGGATATTAGCCCGGCCGCGTCGCACGACCTGCCTTACAGGACGACGAACAACCGACACCAAGCCGCCGATCACTACAGTGATGGTCGCCCGTACCGGTTGTTTCGCGGCCCGACAAACCTTTGGAGGATACCTGCCATGCCCACGAAAGAAGAGATCTTCACTAAGATCAAGTCCGCTTTGGTCGACGCGCTAGGGGTCGATGAGGACGAAGTCACCGCCGAGGCCACGCTCACCGGCGATTTGGGCGCCGAGTCGATCGACTTCCTGGACATCGTATTCCGCCTGGAAAAGACCTTCGACATCAAGATTCCCCGGGGCGAACTGTTCCCCGAGTCGATCTTGACCGACCCCCAATACGTCGCCGGCGGAAAATTCACAGAAAAGGGCCTGGACGAACTGCGCAAGCGGATGCCGTTCGCCGACCTGTCCGAATTCGCCAGGAACCCCGTCGCCCAGGAGTTCGGCAGCCTGTTCACGGTGCAGATGATCTGCAACTACATCGCCACCAAGGTCGCCCCGGCCTAACGAATTTGGGCAATGGATCGTTGCCCCAGTTTGCCCCCGCGAGCGCCGCCATGCGTTGGATTTGGATCGATCGATTCACCGAATTTGAAAGCGGCAAGCGCGCCCGCGCCGTCAAAAACCTGACCTTGGCCGAGGAGCACCTGCACGACCATTTCTTCGGCTACCCCGTGATGCCCAACTCGCTCATCGTGGAAGGTTTGGCGCAGACCGGAGGAATTCTGGTGGGGGAAACCAGCAACTTTGAAGCCAAAGTCATCCTGGCCAAAATATCCCGGGCGACGTTCCACTTTCCCGCCTTGCCAGGCGATACGCTCACCTACACCGCCGTGATCGAATCGGTCAAGGCCGACGGGGCCGTGGTGACCGCCACCAGCCACGTCGGCGATCGCCTGCAGGCCGAGGCCGAGATCTTCTTTGCGCATTTGGACGACACCAAGCGGGTCAAAAACCTGTTTGAACCCAAGAATTTTGTGTTCACCTTGAAGCTGCT
>CAYWTU010000162.1:0-7694 GCA_964461275.1 uncultured Pirellulales bacterium
CCACCGGACGGCTCCGGTCCGCCTTTGTCTCCCGCGGAACAACTGACTCTGCGGCGTTGGATCGCGTCGGGCGCCAACTGGCCGGACGGTGCGGATGAACAAGCTCAGGCAAGCGAACATTGGGCCTGGAAAGCGCCGGTCGAACCGTCGCTGCCTGCGGTGGAGCGGACGGCGTGGCCCCGCCAGCCGCTCGACCGGTTCGTGTTGGCCAAACTAGAGGCCGATCGGCTGACGCCGGCCGCCGAAGCCGATCGGCAGACGCTGATTCGCCGCGTATCGCTCGACTTGCGCGGCCTGCCACCCAGCACCGCCGAATTGCAGTCATTCGCACTTGACCATCGCCCCGACGCCTACGAGCGGTTGGTGGATCGCTTTTTGGCCGACCCCGCCTACGGCGAGCGGTGGGCTCGCATGTGGCTCGACCTGGCTCGCTATGCTGACAGCAAGGGATATGGTTCGGACCCGCTACGGCAGATTTGGCGATATCGCGACTGGGTCATCGGCGCGTTCAACCGTAACCTGCCGTACGACCAATTCACCGTCGAGCAGTTGGCCGGCGACCTGTTGGAATCGCCCAGCGAAGATCAGCTCCTGGCCACGGCGTTTCACCGCAATACGATGTCCAACGACGAAGGCGGAACCGACGACGAAGAGTTTCGGGTCGCCGCCGTGAAAGACCGGGTCGACAGCACGTTGCAGATCTGGATGGGTCTGACGATGGGCTGCGCCAAATGTCACAGCCATAAGTACGATCCGATCACGCAGCGCGAATACTACCAGGTGCTGGCCATCTTCAACCAGACGGCCGACGCAGACCGCAACGACGAAGAGCCGCGCCTGCGGACCGTCCTGCCGCATCAGCGCGCCGCAATCGACCGACTGACGCGGCAAATAGCGGCGCTCAAGCTCGAGTTTGTCTTGGGGCGACCGTCGGCGGACAAAGGGGCGCTCGAGGGGCGACTGACGGAATGGAAAAAGCAACTGGACGAAATTGAGAAGCAGGTTCCCAGCACCCCAATTCTACGAGAGCTGCCTGCCGCCGAGCGCCGCGCCACGCGGATGATGATCAAAGGGAATTTTCTCAATCCCGGCCCCGAGGTCCAGCCCGCCGTGCTGGCCGCGTTTCATCCACTTGAGGCGGCCTCGAGCGTCGATCGTCGGGCGCTGGCCGGCTGGCTCATGGATCGCCGCAATCCGCTCACAGGCCGTGTGGCCGTCAATCGTTTTTGGGCGCAGTTGTTCGGCGCCGGATTGGTGGAAACCGAAGAGGATTTTGGAACACAGGGCCAGCCGCCGCACCATCCGCAGGCGCTCGATTGGCTGGCGAGCGATTTCTCTCGCGATTGGGACGTCAAACGGCTGCTCAAGCAAATTGTCTGCTCGGCCACGTATCGGCAATCGTCGGCCAGCCGACCGGAAATCGAAGCCGGCGACCCGTCCAACCGGCTCTTGGCCCGGGGTCCGCGGCAACGGTTGGAGGCGGAAATGGTTCGCGATCAGGCGCTGGCGATCAGTGGCTTGTTGTCCCCGGTGGTGGGCGGTCCCAGTGTCTATCCGCCGCAGCCCGAGGGACTGTGGCGTGCGGCGTTCAACGGCGAAAGAACCTGGCCCACCAGCGCCGGTACCGACCGTTATCGACGCGGGCTCTACACCTACTGGCGGCGGACCGTTCCTTATCCGTCGATGGCCACGTTCGACGCCCCGTCGCGCGAGATTTGCACCATTCGCCGCGTGGCTACCAATACCCCGCTGCAAGCATTCGTCACGCTGAACGACCCGGCCTATGTAGAAATTGCCCAGGCGCTGGCCCGCAAGTTGTGGCGCGAGGCAGGCCCCACGGCCGACGAGCGGTTGGCAGCCGGGTTGCTTTGGTCGCTTTGTCGTTCTCCCAGCGGCGAAGAGCGACGCGCCTTGACCGAACTGTACCAGCGCGAGTTGGAACACTATCGCCAACACGCCGACGATGCTCGACGGTTGGCTGCCGAGCCACTGGGGCCATTGCCCGATGGCGCCGACGCGGCCGAATTGGCCGCCTTGACCGTGGTGGCCAACGTGCTGTTGAATCTCGACGGGGTTCTGAGCAAGCGGTGATTCTTGATGTCCTACGATATTCCTAGCGACGACGCCCGATTGCGGCTGGCCCGCGTTCATACCCGGCGGCACTTCTTGCAACAGTGCCAGGTGGGGCTGGGGGCCATGGCGCTAGGGCGCCTATCGGGTCAACGCGTCTTGGGCCAACAAGCCAGCGGCGCATCGTCCGAGCCCGGCGCCAATCCGCTCGCCCCGCGCCCTCCGCAGTTTGCGCCGCGCGCCAAGGCGGTGATCTACTTGCACATGTCGGGAGCGCCGCCCCAACAGGAGCTCTTCGATTGGAAGCCGACGCTCGTTGCGCACCATCTCAAGCCATGTCCGCAGGCCTGGTTGGACGGCGCGAGATTTCCGTTCATCAAAGGGCATCCCGTGCTGCTGGGCACGCCCTACAAATTCAGTCAGCACGGGCAAAGCGGCGCCTGGGTCTCTGAACTGCTGCCGCACCTGGCCGGCATGGTCGACGATCTGGCCATCGTCCGCTCGCTGCACACCGACCAGTTCAACCACGCCCCGGCCGAATTGTTTCTGTATACCGGTTCGCCGCGCGCGGGGGGCGCCGCCATGGGTTCGTGGATCACCTATGGCTTGGGCAGCGAGGCTGAGGACCTGCCGGGGTTCGTCGTGCTCTTGTCGGGCGGCACCGACCCCAGCGGCGGGAAAAGCTTGTGGGGGAGCGGGTTTCTGCCCTCGGTGTATCAGGGGGTGCAGTGCCGCTCGCAAGGCGAGCCAATCCTGTACGTTTCGGATCCGGCCGGCATGTCGCGCGAAACCCGCCGCCGCAGCCTCGACGCCCTCCAGCAACTCAACCAGATCGAATACGAGCAGTTTGGCGACGGGGAAACATTGACCCGCATTGCGCAGTATGAACTGGCCTACCGGATGCAAATTTCCGTGCCCGAAGTGATGGACATCGGCCGCGAACCAAGGCACGTGCTCGACGCTTACGGCGCCCAACCCGGCGCCGGGTCGTTCGCCAACAATTGCTTGCAGGCTCGGCGGCTGGTCGAGCGCGGCGTACGGTTCGTGCAGCTCTACGATTGGGGCTGGGACTGCCACGGCACCAGCAAGGGAGACGATATCGTCAACCATCTGCCGGGCAAGTGCCAGGAAATCGATCAGCCCATCGCCGCGCTGCTTGCCGACCTGAAACAGCGCGGCATGTTGGACCAGACGCTGGTCGTATGGGGAGGCGAATTCGGCCGCACTGCGATGAACGAGGCCCGCAACGGTTCGACGTTCCTGGGTCGCGATCATCATCCACATTGCTTCACGATGTGGCTGGCCGGCGGTGGTTTCCGCGGGGGGCTGAATGTCGGGCAAACCGACGAGTTGGGGTACTTCGTCACCGAGCAGAAGGTCGGCATTCACGATTTGCAGGCGACCATCTTGCACCTGATGGGCTTGGACCCGTTTCGGCTTTCGTTTCGCTATCAAGGGCTGAACAACCGACTGATCGGCCCGACCGACGAAGGGCGGGTCTTGCATGAGTTGTTGGCGTAAGGCGTCGTGGATCGGCGCGTGGGGGCGAATTGTCGCGTTGGCGGCAGCGTTGGCGGTTTTATCCGACTGCTGCGCAGGCCGGGCCGAGAGCCTGACCTACGTCAAGAAGTCGACCCGCGCCGCCAGCCACGCCGCCAGCGTACAAGCCAGCTTGGGCCTGTCGTCGTCCAACAGGTGGCACATCGCGGGACCGCTCGACGGCCGTGGCGGCCGAGGCATGGACGAAGCCTATCCGCCGGAAGTGGCGCTCGACCTGACGGCCAGCGTGCCGACCACACTGGGGCCCAAACCGTGGTCGGAACAGAAATTGCCCGATGGCAAGGTTCACAAACTCAATCGCCTGTTCGCTGAGCGCGACGACCGCGTCTGCTTCTTGTATCGTCGGCTCGACGTTTCGGCCGCTGGCGTTCTCCGCGTATCGTTGGGCTTTGACGACGCACTGGCGGTCTACGTCAATGGTCGTCGCGTATTTCAGCGCACCGCCGCCGACGGCGCCTCGGTCGATCAAGAATTCGCCTCGCTTCCGCTGCGCGCCGGCGCCAACGACGTGTTGCTCAAGCTGTACAACCGCGACAAAGACTGGTCGTTTTTCTTTCAGCCCACGCTGTCCGAGGCGGCGCTGGTCGAATTGGATCGCCGTCTGGACGACGATTTCCCACCCACGGGCGAGGCCGCCCACTATCGCCTGCAGCGCATCCCCTTGCCCGACAACGAACTGATCGAAGTGGGCGGGATGGCCTTTCGTCCCGACGGCAAGCTCTACGTCGCCACGCGCCGAGGCGACGTCTGGCTGGTCGATCAGCCGATGGCCGACGATCCTGCCCAGGTGCGCTGGCGCCGTTTCGCCACGGGGTTGCACGAGCCGCTCGGGCTGGCCGTGGCCGGCGCCGACTCGGTGTACGTGGCCCAGCGACCCGAATTGACGCTCCTCAACGATGCGGACCAAGACGGCACAGCCGACGAATTCGTCACGGTCTGCGATCGTTTCGGCGTGACGGGCGACTATCACGAGTTTCACTACGGACCGGCCCGCGGTCCCTCGGGCGATTTGTTCATCTCGCTCAACCTGAGTCTGGCCAGTTCGCACTTTTCGCGGGCGCCCTATCGTGGCTACGTCATGCGAGTTTCGCCGCAAGGAGAAATGACGCCGGTGGCCAGCGGCTTTCGCAGCCCGAACGGCCTAGGCCAGGACCCGCAGGGGCGACTGTTTTGCACCGACAACCAAGGTGAATGGATTCCGGCCTGCAAATTACAGGAGGTCCGCGACGGCGAATATTACGGCCACCCCGCCAGCCTCCGCTGGTCGCAAGGCGACGAAGCTCCCCCACCTGAAATGACGCCGCCCGCCGTGTGGTTGCCGTTCGGCACGTGCCGCAGCGCCACGGAACCCGTTTGGGACAACACCGCCGGTAGATTCGGACCGTTCGCCGGACAGTGCTTCGTGGGAGAGCTGACCAACGCCTTGGTGTTGCGGGTGATGCTGGAAGAAGTTGGCGGCCGATGGCAGGGGGCCTGTGTGCAGTTTCGCAAGGGATTCGGTTCGGGCGTGAACCGTCTGGCCTTCGCTCCGGACGGCAGTCTCGTCGTGGGACAAACCAACCGCGGTTGGGGCTCGCTGGGCGGCCGGCCCCATGGCCTGGACCGCGTGGTGTTCACCGGCAAGCCGCCGCTGGAAGTTCTTTCCTGGCGAGTCACGCGCGACGGTTGGCGGCTGGAGTTTACGGCGCCCGTTCATGGCGAGGCGGCCGGACAGGCAAGAAACTATGCCATCGACTCGTATCGCTATCACCACTGGGACAAATACGGATCGCCGGAAATCGATCGCCAAACCAGCGAGGTGTCTGCCGTGGAATTGGCCGACGACGGCCGGACCGCCACGCTGCGCTGCCAGCACGAGACGGGCCGCGTCTATCGGCTGCGGTTGGAGAACATCACGGCCGACGACGGCGGACCCGTGCTGCACCGCGAGCTGTTCTACACGCTCAACGCCGTACCGTAGGGTTTTCAGCGGCGCGTCCGACGATGCAGCTTGACGCGACGGCGAGCGCTGCCGCCACTCCTCCGTTGCGTGGGCAGGGCTTGGCATCGTTGAGGTTCATCCGCTGCGCCATGGCTCTGCTGATCGCGGCCGAAATGGTATGATAAACGGTTTCGCCATCGCGTCCTCAGCCATCGCCATGCCTATCCGCGTATCCAATATCCGCCTTGGCGTCGACGAGCCCGAACAGGCGCTGCCGCAGCGGATGGCGCAAGCGCTCGACCTGCGAGCCGACGATATCGCCCGCTGGCGGATCCTGCGCAAGAGTTTGGATGCCCGTGACAAGTCCAGCCTGAAGTTCGTCTACTCGGTTGAAGTTTCCTTGCCGGAGGACGAGCGCCGCGTGGTCCAGCGGGCCGCCAAAAGGGGGCGGCGGGAAACAGCCGAGTTGTATCGCGAGCCCCCGTTTGAATGGCCCGTTGCCGGCCACGAGCCGCTGACCGAGCGGCCGGTGGTCGTTGGGGCCGGCCCCGCCGGACTGATGGCGGCGTTGCTGCTGGCCGAACAGGGCTATCGGCCGCTGGTCTTAGAGCGCGGCCGGCCAGTGCGCGATCGGATACGCGATGTGGCGGCCTTCGACGCCGGCGGTCCGCACGATCCGGAGAGCAACTACTTGTTCGGCGAAGGAGGCGCCGGCACGTTCAGCGACGGAAAGCTCACCTGCCGCGTCTCGGGGCCCGACGTCCGCCGCGTGCTGGAAATCTTGGCCGAGTGCAAGGGCAAGCCCTCGATCCTGTACGACTATCGGCCGCATCTGGGCAGCAATCGCCTGCCCGCCGTGGTCAAGGCGCTGCGGCGGCGGATCGAGCGTCACGGCGGGACGTTTCAGTTTTCCTGCCGGCTGGAAGACCTGGACCTGGCCGATGGTCGGCTCCTCGGACTTCAAACCTCGTCGGGCCGCCTCGCCACGCAGGCGGCCGTGTTGGCCATCGGCCACAGCGCCCGCGACACCTATCAAATGCTCTACGAGCGCGGCGTCCCCATGACGCAGAAGGCGTTTCAGTTGGGGGTCCGTATCGAGCAGCCCCAGGAAGCGGTGAATCGCGCACAGTACGGCTCCACGCCACTGGAACAGAAGCTGGGCGCCGCGGATTATTCGCTCGTCCACCGCGGTCAACCCAATCTGTTCACGTTTTGCATGTGCGCCGGCGGCTACGTAATGCCCAGCGTCTCCCAGCCGGGATATTTCTCAACCAACGGAATGAGTCTGGCAGGGCGCGATTCGATCTGGGCCAACAGCGGGCTCATGGTGACGATCGAACCTGAGACGCTGGCCACGCCGCACGCGCTGGCCGGAGTGTGGCTGCAGCGCCAGTATGAGCAGCGGGCCTTTGAGCTGGGCCGCGGCGAATACCGCTGTCCGA
This sequence comes from uncultured Pirellulales bacterium, assembly GCA_964461275.1. Classification (GTDB taxonomy): domain Bacteria; phylum Planctomycetota; class Planctomycetia; order Pirellulales; family CAYNRE01; genus CAYWTU01. The sequence continues at coordinate 6,994 of CAYWTU010000162.1, forward strand.
TTCAGCGGGCCGACGATTTTCTCCACGATCGCCCGACGGCGACGGCGCCGGCCTCGAGCTATCTGCGGGGCGTCGTACCGGCTCACATTGCCGAATTGGTTCCCACCGAGGTAATCATGGCGCTGCGGCGCGCCCTTCCGGCGTTTGATGCCCGCTGGCGCGGCCGATTCTTGCGCGATGCCACTTTGGTGGGCCCGGAAGCCCGCGGAAGTTCGCCCTTGCGAATCACCCGCGATCCCGTCACGCTGGAGAGCCCCGCCGTGGGTGGCTTGTACCCCGTGGGGGAAGGGGCGGGGTACGCGGGGGGCATCGTCAGCGCGGCCCTCGACGGGTTGCGGGCCGCCAAGGCCATCATCGCCCGATTCGCGCCGTTGGAAATCAACTAGCTCTCGTCCAGATACCTCTCCCGATGGCCGTCCTCGTACAAATCAAAAACGCTTACAAGAACTACGGCGACCAGGTGCTGTTCGACGGCGCCGAGGCCACGATTACAGACGACGAAAAGGTCGGCTTCATCGGCCGCAACGGCGCCGGCAAGAGCACCCTGTTGCGCATCCTGCTCGGCGAAGAGGAATTGGACAAGGGCGAGGTGGTGTTGCACCCCAAGCTGCGGCTGGGTTACCTGCGGCAACACGACCCTTTTTTACCCCAGGAAACCGCCTGGGAATTCCTGATGCGCGACAGCGGTCAGCCCGACTGGA
>CAYWTU010000163.1:0-7674 GCA_964461275.1 uncultured Pirellulales bacterium
CGTCGCGATCTTACAACACGAAGCACCGGACGGCTTGCGCCGTACCGCTTAAACGAATTCCGCGCGAAAAAAGCGGCGGGGCGTGAGCCCTCCGGTGCTCGACCGACGCAACCTTACAACACGAAGCACCGGACAGCTTGCGCCGTACCGCTTGTACGAATTCCGCGCGAAACAAGCGGCGGGGCGCGAGCCCTCCGGTTCTCGACCGTCGCGATCTTACAACACGAAGGACCGGACGGCTTGCGCCGTACCACTTGAACGAATTCCGCGCGAAACAAGCGGCGGGGCGCGAGCCCTCCGATGCTCGACCGACGCAACCTTACAACACGAAGGGCCGGACGGCTTGCGCCGTACCGCTTAAACGAATTCCGCGCGAAATAACCGACCTGGCGCCAAACCGCTCGGTGTTCCGTCACTTCGCCGGGCGGCCGCGCCACCAATCGCGGGCCAATTCGTAAGCGTCGGTTGAGATCATGTGTAAACCACCCTGGACGCAGGCTTCCCAGTCCGTGGTGTCAAACTGCCCGGCGGGGCTTTTAGGCGGATTGAGCGTATAGACGCGCACCCGATATCCCAGGCGGTTCGCCTTCTCCGAGACCGCAGTTAGCCGCCCCAAATCGAACGCGGCGGCCTGCCGATCGTTGGGATTTGCGCGAAACACCCCTTTTTCAAGCGTCACGAATCGCACAAAGTCAGGCGGCTCGTTAGGGACGTAGGCTGATGCGTCCGCCTGCCAAGGTCCGCTCCCGACATCGCCGAACGCCAGATAGCTTTCGCCTTGTCGGACGTGCTGGGCATAGTGCCGATGGGCCGCGGTGTCGCCCGTCAGGCAGACCGTAACTTTGCCCGCGACGAAACTGGCGTCGGGCTGCTTCTTCAAACTCGACAGCAGGGGCGTCTGTGGGGCGAGAATCTCATGCACCCGCACGGCGGCGGCGGGCTGCGCCGATTTGAAGTCGATAATCAGCGTATAGCCGTCGCCCGGCGCGCCTTGCCAGACGTGCCAGATTTTTTCCAGATATAGCCCCAACTCGGGCTCGCCGCCGCGGGCAGGGTGATCGTGTGTCACCACCACGGCCTGCCGTTTTTCGTCATAACAAACATCGATCTCGACGTGTTTCAACCCGGCCGCCATGGCCCGTCCCAACCGGTCTCCCGGATACAGCCGCCAGGTGTAGGCGTTGTGGGCGGCCAGTGGGTTCGTGGCGTCGGCCGCGTGAACGGCGGCGACCGGCCCGTCAGCCGCGCTGCACGGCGCCGCCAGTGGCGCCATCAGGCCAACCAACAGTCCTAACTCACTCCAGCTTCTCCAACGCCCGTGGCTCATCGACTCATGCTCCGGCTGCGTGCTGTTTATTGCTGACCCGCCCAATGCTTGGCCGCGGCGCCCGGTCCGCGGGGAAGCTGAACGAAAAAGATAGTCCCTTCGCCAAGTTTCGATTCGGCCCAGATTCGGCCGCCTTGTTCCTCGATCATCGATTTGGCGAAATACAGCCCCAGGCCGCTCCCGGGCTTGTCGCGATGCGCCGGCAGCCGCCGGAACGGGATGAATACCCGTTCCAGTTCCCCGTCGGGGATTCCCGGTCCGTTGTCGCGGACTTTGAGCACGCAGGCGTCGGCCAGCGGCTCGACCTCAACTTCGATCCGTCCTGGCCGCTTGTCGATGAATTTGGCCGCGTTGGATAGGAGATTGTAAAACGCTTCGCGCAGCCGAACGCGATTGCCCCACACTTCGGGCAGATCGTCGGGCAAGATGAGTTCGATCTGTTTTTGGCTGAGCAGCGGCCGCACCCGCTCGACGGCGTCGATGATGATCTCGCGACTGGAAATCTGGTCGTTCGACTCGGTCGATTGTGGCGTCAACGTCGATTCCAAGAGCTCGTTGATCAGCGCGCTCATCCGGTATGTGCTGTGCCGGGCCGCCTCGATCAGGGTGCGGGCTTCGGCCGGAATCTGGCTGCCGAATTCGTCCACCACCTCGTCGCACAGGTTGGCCACCGTGGCCAACGGGGTTTTCAGGTCGTGCGAGGTGAGTTGGGCGAATCGCCGCAGTTCGATGTTGGCCCGCCAATACATCTGCAATACGTTGTGCAGCTTGAGGGTCGACTGATGGAAGTAGGCGTCGAGCGTCAGACCCACGTCCATGAAGATCGCCTTGACCAACGACATCGCCTGGTCACAAACGTCCTGCGAGTGCGGTCCCAGCTTTGTGGCAAGCTGCTGCAGGCAGTGGCGAACGTACTGTTGATAGGCCCCCAGAAACAGGTACGGTTCGAGGCCCACCTCGGCGTGCGTCTGCCCCACGTGGTGGCGGCGCTCGACGCCGGCGTTGTCCCAGTGGCCTTCGAGCAGAGCCGAAAAGTGCGCCCGCTGTTTTTCCTTGAGCCTGGCCACCCGCTCGGAGTCTTGCAAGAACTTGGACGTCTCGGGAAACCGGAACAGGTGCTCGTAGAACTGTTCGACGAAGGCATCCAGCGACTGCGCGAAAACGGCCGAGAGGGCCTGCAAGTTTCGCGTGTCGGCGTCGGACCATTCCAGAAAGGCCAGCCGCCGCTGCACGTCGACGGGCGCGAAATCGGGAGGCGGCGGACTGTCGTCGCGGGACAACGGAAAGCCAGATTCTAGCGGCGATGAATGTTCGGTTTCGCGCATGAACAGCCAGAGTCAAGGAAAGTAGGCAGAGACAGTTTACACGAAATGCCGACCGGCGGTGCTTGGGCGCCACGAGCTTTGCCAGAATCACGCCAAGTGATCTGAATAGCCCGGCACGATTCCGGGAGGGTGTTTGTCGTAGCGGATGTCGCCGACCCAAATCGTGTCAAGCTGTTTGGTCAGTCTGTTTGGTCAGTCTGTTTGGTCAGTATTAGTTGGCCCGCAAACCGTCGAGCGCCCGATCGATCTGCTGGTTCAGTGTCTCGGTGGTGTCGACTTCCAGCCACGCGACTCCCGAAGGCAATGGTTCGGCCACGGCGACCTGGCGGTCGTACAAGTCCGGCCGAGCCTCCGACGCGCTGTCGCCGCGCTCTTGACGCCGGGCGATGCGCTCCAGGGCCGCTTCGCGGGGACACCGGCACTCGATCACCAGCGCCGGACTTCCGACGTCGCGGGCCGTTTGAACGGCGGCGGCCAACATGGCTTGCGAAAGGTACGCGCCGTCGAGCGCCACCGGCACCCCGGCCGCTAACCACTGCGCCGCCCGACGGTGCAGTTCGTCGTAAACCTTTTGGCGAGCGGCCGGTTCGTAGCGGCCCTGGCCATAACCCGCGGTGTCCTGGCCGGGCCCCCACAGTTCGCGGCGAATCGCGTCAGTTTCCAGATGCACCGCTCCCAACGACTTGGCCAAGGCCGCGGCCAGCGTCGATTTGCCGCTCCCCATCAGTCCGCGGAACACGATCGCCCGTGGCGGCCCCAACGTGGCCGCATAACGGCCGGCCAACTGCAGGTATTGCCCGGCCCGCTCCAAGCTCGCGCGGCGGTGGGCCGCCGTCAATTGTTCGCCGCGGATCGCCGCGACCTTGGCCCGCACGCAGGCCCGATAGCACTTGCAAAACGCCCATAGCTCGGCCGGAGGCGCGTCGCCGGTGGCCTGCTCATAGGCCTTTAGAATCGCGGCCCCGACCCAATCAGCCCGCAGCGCGTCGCACTCCATGGCCAAGAACGACAGCTCGTCGGCCACGTCGACCAAGCGGAACTCACGATTGAACTCAATGCAATCGATCACGACCGGCTCAGGCGCCAAATAGACATGTTCCGGCCGCAGGTCGCCATGTCCTTCGACAATTCGTCCGTCGCACACGCGGTCTTCCAGCTCCGCCCGATGTAGCTGCAAGTAGCCCAGTTGGGCCGCGTAGCAGCGCAACACCAGCTCGCGCGGCAGGCCATGGACCTGGTTTTCCAGCTCCGAGCGATTTGACCGGACGTGGTTCTCAAGGCTTGCCAGATACTCGTCGGCGCGGATTGTGACCGGCGAGGCCTGTTGATAGAAGCGGATCAGCGTTTCGGCGATTTGGCGAACGTCGGGCAAGTGAGCGGCGCCGGAAAGAATGAGTTGATCCAGGCTTCGATCGGCCGGCAGACGGCGCATCTTGACCAACCAATCGACCGCATCGCCTTCGCCCCCCAAGTGCAGTCCGCCGGGCCGTTGCCGCGCGATGGGAACCACCCCCAGATACACGTTGCGAGCCAAGCGGCGATTGAGCCGCACCTCTTCTTCGCAGGCTTGCCGCCGTTTGGCGGCCGTCGAGAAATCGAGAAAATCGAACCGCACCGGCTTCTTGAGCTTGTAGGCATGCCGATCGGTTAGAAACACCCACGAGATGTGCGTCTCGACGCACCGCACTTGGCCGGGTTTGTCCGGGTAATGTCCCGGCTGGTGCAGCCAGTCGACGAGCGATCCCGGGCCCGTTCCGGTCGTCGAAATCGGCGTCGGGTGCTCGCAACGGGTTGAGTCGTCCGCGTCCATGATCCACACCTGGCAAGGCCTATTGCGGCAAGCCGAGTTCCCCCCCTGGCCGTGCTCAGCATATCGAAATGCAAATTTCGCGCCTGCGAAATCTTGTCCGGCCCGGCGCCGTTCGTGCGGACGATTACGATCGGTTCGTTCCTGCAGCGTGCGGCAACGCACGCTGCGCGTCCGGCCGCCTCACGGCGCTACAATGAACTCATCGGCGTTGACCACCGCCAGGCAGGCGCCGGTCCAGCCGCCCAACGAACTGCCGGACGCTTGCGATCCATCCCGCGGGTGCGCCTGCAAGTAGCGCTCGACGGCGGCAATTTCGGCCGCGGTGGCCGGACGGGACAACGCTTCCCAGAACATCCGCTCGATACGTCGTCGCGGCTGCGGCTCGGCCTTCGTTAGTCGGTCCGCCCAGGCGGCGGCCAATTGCCGCAGGTGGGCGTCGTTCATCAGGCTCAGGGGCTGCACCGGCGACTGCGAATTCTGCCGCCGTCCGACGGTGGTTTGCGGCCGCGGAAAGTCGAGCGCCGTCAGCAGTGGCGCCGGAAAGTTGCGGCGGATTTCCAGGTACACGCTCCGTCGCCCGGCGCCGTCCAGCGGACCTTGTGTCAGAGGACGATCGCGGCCGTGCATCCACGGTTCGAGATACATCGGCACGCCGGGGCCGCCCACCGTCGTGTCGAGTCGACCGGCCAGCGTCAGCGCCGCATCGCGGACACATTCGGCTTCGAGCCGCTTGGGACTCATCCGCGCCAACCAGCGATTCAGCGGGTCGTGGGCATGCGCCGTGTCGCTGCCGCGGGTGGCTTGCGCGTATGCCCGCGACAGCAACATCGACTTGTGCAATGCCTTGAGCGACCAACCGGCCTGGACCAATTGCGTCGCTAAATGGTCTAAGAGCTCCGGGTGCGTGGGGCGCTCGCCCAGGTCGCCGAAGTTATCGCTGGTCGCCACGATTCCCTGGCCGAAGTGGTGTTGCCAGACGCGGTTGACGATGACCCGAGCCAGGAGCGGGTTGCTCGGCGAGGCGACGACGGCGGCCAACTCCAGCCGTCCGCTGCCTTGCGAGATGGGCAGCGGCGCTTCGCCCGCGACGGCCGCCAAGAATCGTCGCGGCACGGGTGGCCCCCGGTGCTGCGCGTCGGCTAGCCCGCCTTCTTGAAGCGTCGCGTCGCGACCGGCGCCGTCGGTCGCCACCAGCCCCAATGTGGCGCTGGGCCAGCCGCTTAGGAGCGCCTGCCGTTGCGATTGCAAGCGAATCAATCCGTCGGGGTCGGCGACCAGTGCCGCCTGGCGCGCGGCAAAATCGCTGGCCAGCGGACTGGCGAACAACAGCCAGCGGCGCCACGCGGTCCACTCGGCCATTTGGTCTGCCGCGGCAGACGTCGCCTCGCGGGGCGACAGTCGCACCGCCTGCTCGAGGAGCGCGACCAGCGCGTCGGCCAATTTTTGGGGCGAATCGAGCTGGTCGTCGGCCAGCAACGATTGCACGAGGACATGGCGATAGGCGCCCGGGGCCGCCGGCTCTTCATCGCTGAAGCAAACGTGATCGACGGCCACGAACCCACCGGGCGAGGCGTCGTCGTCGACCAGTTCCAGGCGGGCCTCGCGGCCGCGCATCGTCGACACGTCCACCGTGACCCAGGTAAACTGCGCACCCTTGCCGGTCCTTTGCATTTCGGGCATGGACTGACCGTTGATTAGCACATTGACACAGGTCTTGCCCGGCCGAGGGGGGCCCGCAATGAGATAGCCCAAGTAGCGCTTCTCGATCACGAATGTGGGGCTGATCAGTCGGCCGGTAAGCACATCGGCCACGGCGCTGGAGGCACAGCCATCGCCTTCGCCCAGTCGAGCTTCGGCCTCGCTTGCATCGGGCCGGTCCGCAAACGCCGGACCAATCGCCTCCCACGGCTCGTCGAGTTCAAACGATGCGAACACCTGCCGGGCGTCCGCCTCCTGGCGTTGGGCTGCCTGTGCCAATCGATCGGCCAGGGCCCGCCGACGCTTGGAAAACTGCCCGTCGGGGGCACCGTACCGCCGCAGTCTCGCCCAGAAGTACAGCGGGTGCTGCGGAGATTCCTCGGCCGCGGCGATCTCATGGAGCCACCTGGACAATTCGGGCCGCGCGCGTCCGGCCTCGGTCAGGTCGTCGGCGCCGATCGACTGCAACAGCGCTTCACGCAGTTCGGAAAGCGCGGCCAGCGCGTATGCCTGGCGGGCCGGCTGCAACAGCGTCTGCAACTGTCGCTGCACCTCAGCAAGCTCGTTGAGCCGGCGCCGCACCTCGGCCTGCTGTCCTCCGGCGTCCAGCGCTCGCTGCGCTGGGCGGGTGCTTTCTAAAAAGCCGCACAGGGCGTAGTAGTCTTCGCGGGAGATGGGATCGAACTTGTGCTCGTGACAACGGGCGCAGGCCACGGTCAGTCCCAAGATGGCACGACCAAATACGTCGAGTTGTTGTTCGCGGAGATTGGCGGCGGCGATGGCTGGATCGACCGGCGCACCCTGTACCTCGCCCAACCACCAGAAAGTGGTCCCCAGCGGTGAAATGGCGGAGCGGCTGTCGGCGGACAATCGGGGACGGGGCAGCAGGTCGCCGGCGATGTGCTCGGCCACAAACTGGTTGTAGGGGACGTCGGCATTGAAGGCCTCAATGACGTAGTCGCGGTAGCGCCAGGCGTGCGGCTTGTCGGGATCGAATTCGTGCCCGTCGCTGTCGGCATAGCGCACGACATCGAGCCAGTGTCGACCCCAGCGCTCACCGTAGTGGGGGCTGGCCAGTAACCGATCGACCACCTTGGCCAGGGCTTCGGGCGAATCGTCGGCCACAAAGGCCTGAGCTTCGTCCGGCGACGGCGGCAGCCCCACCAGGTCCAACGTCACCCGTCGAAACAGTGCGGCTGGCTCGGCCGGTTCGGATGGCGCCAGGCCCTGGGACTCGATGTGGGCCAGTAGAAAGCGATCGATTGCCGTGTGGCACCAACCGGGTTGCGCCACTGCGGGCAACGGCGGCGCCGCAACCGGCTCAAATGCCCACCGCGGATCGTCGGACCAGGCCGCGGCGGCGCTCCACAGCGCGGCCCAAGCCCCCGCGCTAAGCGCGACGACCATTCGCCGGACAGACAAAGAAACCCTAGGCACGCGTTTGTCGCCTCCCTGGCCCATTCTATCATCCAAGTCCGGCTCGATCTTGCGTTGCTGCGAAGTTCCGACGACGC
>CAYWTU010000164.1:0-7651 GCA_964461275.1 uncultured Pirellulales bacterium
GCCGAGAAGGTGGGCTTGTTCACCAGTGAAGCCGCGCCCCCGAGTGTGGTGGCCAAGACCCTACTCGACCACAAGCTCGATTACTTCACGGTCTACGTCTGCGAAAACCTGGGCTCGCCCGATGAACGGGTCACCCAGGGGGAACTGGCCGACCTGATGGGCCAGGAGTTCGCCCCGCTGAACGTGATGATCCTGGTTCGCAAGCCGAACGTCCCCGATCGGCCCAGCGACGCCATTGGCCGCCGGCTATTCGGCAATCCCGACGAGGCGTTCTTGCAATCCAAGCCCAAACACGGCCTGCTCACGCCGCAGGAGGTCCGAGCACTGGCCTTGGCGGACCTCGATCTGGGGCCCCGCAGCGTTGTTTGGGACATTGGCGCCGGCAGCGGGTCGGTGGCGATCGAGGCGGCGCAGGTCGCCAGTGCCGGTACGGTATACGCCGTTGAAATGGACGCCGACGATCACTTGATGCTGATCAGCAATGCCGAACGGTTCGGCGCCCGAAACGTGGTGCCGGTGCTGGGTCGAGCGCCAGAGGCCTGGCACGGTTTGCCCGAGCCCGACGCGATTTTCGTCGGTGGCAGCGGCCGCGAAATCAGCCGCCTGGTCGACGCGGCCTACGACCGTCTGAAGCCGGGCGGCCGGCTCGTGGCCAACGTAGGGAGCATCGAGAACCTAGCCGAGACCCACGAGCTGTTGAATCGCCGCGGGCAGAACGTGAACGTGCGGATGATCAACATAGCCCGCGGAACGTACCAAATGGAACGGGTGCGGTTCGAGGCGCTCAATCCCACGTTCCTGCTGTCGGCCGTCAAACCGATCTGAGCGACTGGCCTGAAGCTCCCCGTCGTAATCGACACGGCACGCGCGGCCCGTCAGTTCCCTGCTATTCGAGCTTGTTTCTCGCGACGGTCGCACCAAACGGCCGCCGCCAACGCAATGAGGCCGTCGACCGGCAGCCGGAACCGCGGCGTTCCCCAAAACGGCAACGCCATACAGAAGGCGTACAGCACGGCGGCCCACAGCCACCACGGCCGCGGGGCGTCGCGTTTCCAAAGCGACGCCCAGAACGCCGCCAGCATCGGAAACCATGCCAGGCCCATGATCAGATTGCGAACCTTTTTCAGTGATTGCACGCGCGGGCTCGATTTCGAGTCGGCGTTTGTCCGCAGGTCCTCGTACGGATCGTATTTGTACGTCCAGAAATTCTTGGCGCGTCGGGCGACGATCGCCGGCAGCTTCCGCCATGGCTCGCGCGGCAACTCGTCGCGCAACAAGCCCACGGCCCGCTGCGTCCACTGAGCTTCGGGAAACGTCTCCAAGTACCCGCGATACCGCGGGTCATGAAAGTAGCCGCCCGCGGCGACGATCGGCTGCCGCTCGAGATTCAAATTGCACGCCACCAGCAGCCGTCCCAGATCGCTGGTCGTCGGCATGAACGCGCCGTGGACCCGGAAATTTCGCACCGTCCACGGCGTCAGCACCGCGGCGCACGCCACCAGCGCCGCCAGCCAACCGCGAGCTTCCAGCCGTACATCGCTGCCGTGGGCCATCAGCGCCTGCGCTCCCGCCAGCCAAAGCGGTAGGGCAATGAAGTTCGATCGGTCCAGGATCAGCAGCCCCCACAGCGCGCCGGCGGCCACGGCCGAAACGGCGCTCCGCAACTGGCACGCCCGAACGAATTGCCACAGCGCCAGAACCATGAGCAGTCCGGCCAGCGTTTCGGTCATGACCTGCGAAGCGTCGAAAACCGCATAGGGGTACGCGACCCACGCCACGGCCGCCGCTACCGGCGACCACGAACGGTCGCCGTACCACTGTCGCCCGAGAAGCCATACGGCCGGGGCGATCAACGACGCCAGCAGCGTCATCAACACGCGCGCCACGGCAACGTCGGGCCCAAAGAGTGCGTATGCCATACCCAACACCAACGGCGTCAGTGGCGGACGGGCGGAACGGTGAGGCGGCAGGCCATCGACGCGCGACGCGGGGTCGATCGGGCCGACCATTTCCCACGACGCCGCTCGCCGCGGAGAGAGTTGCAGAAACGGTCGCACGTACTTAGCCGGGTCCTGCCGTTCGTAAAAGCCGGCCCCCGACGACCAAAGGTCGGCAATGTCGTGATAGTCATGCTCGTCGCCCGCCAACGGCGAATTCAGCCCGACCACCAGCAGCAACACCGCCCACCGCGGCACAAGGCTCAATAGGGCTAACGCAAGGCATGTCGTCAGCGGCCACGCAGCCGCGCGCTCAGGCACATTGGCTAACCGAAGAATCATTCGGCGATTATAACACGTCCGGGCTGCAAGCCGTCGTTACAGTACGTCGGTACGGCCTCGATCGGCCAGCAGCCGCACCACTTGGCGCAGAGCCTCTTCGTCGTGCTTGTTGGCCACCAGCGTCACATCCGGCGTATGCACCACGATCACGTCCGTAAGCCCCAAGGTCACCACCAGATGATCGTCGCTGGCGCGAATCACGCTGCCGGAGGTGTTCAGGCCCACGTGCTGGCCGCTGACCGCGTTGCCATGCTCGTCAACGCCTTGTGCCCTGGCCCACGCCAACCAGCCGCCGATGTCGTCCCAGGCGAACGGGGCTTCAATCACAACGATTTGTCGAGCGTGTTCCATCACGGCAAAGTCGATGGAGATTGGTTTGATCGCCGTGAACTCGCGCTCGAAGACCGTCGCGGCGTCCGGCCGGTCCCAATGCTCCACGATCGTCTGCAACCGGGCGTGCATCTCGGGCTGCCGCTGTGCCAACGCCGCGAGAATCGTGCGGGCTTTCCAGACGAAGATGCCCGAGTTCCAGAAGTACGTCCCTTGCTGCAGGAATTCTTCGGCCTGACGCCGGGGGGGCTTTTCGCGAAACCGCACCACCTCGTAAGCGTTCAGTTCCAAAGCGGCCCCCGCCGCCGGCAGAGCCCCGGATGCCGGAAGTGCCAGCGGCGCCCCGCGCTGAATGTAGCCGTACACCTCGGCCGGATAGGTCGGGCGAATTCCCAGGGTCACGATCGATTCAGGCTGTGTTTCCACCAACTGCGCGGCGGCTTGCACCGCCTGTCGAAAGGACTCGATCGGCTCGATCAAATGGTCCGAAGGCGCCACAACCAAGGTCGCGTCGGGATCGGTTCGAGAAACCAGCGCCGCCGCCAGACCGATGCATGGCGCGGTGTCGCGCTTGCACGGCTCGCCGATCAGGCTTGCGGCGCTCAACTGTGGCAATTGGTCCGCCACCTGAGACACGAGCGAAGCGGCCGTGACAACCAGCGTCCGCTCGGGCGGCGCCAACTGTGCCAATCGAACCGCCGTCTCCGCCAACAACGAGCGCTTGCCCGTCAGATTCAAAAGCTGTTTGGGACGCGCGACCCGGCTTTCCGGCCAAAACCGGGTGCCCGAACCGCCGGCCATGATGACCGCGTGAAGCATATTCAACGCTGGCTAGGGAATCGACGCAGGGCGCCGCGGGCTTCAGACGCCAAAGTACCGCGCTGCGCGAACCGGCTCGCGCGACGTCAGTTTCCGCCTTAATTCATCGGCGTCAAGCGCAAATCGTGGGCTGATCTCGACCGGCGTGCCGGCCGCCACCTCGACCCCCGCCTGGGCCAGCCACGTCGTGTACAACGCGATCATCTGCTGGCGAACGGTTTCTGGTGTGTCACGGGGCTCGCCCGAGGCGTTCTTCACCGGCGCAAACACCTCCTCGGCTGCCGCCTCAATGACCAATGCGCGGGCCGCATGGGGCAACAAGTCGAATATGAACCGCTCGAACTTGACGGCGTTGGGCGCCTCCGGCTCCGCCACAACCCCGTCCACGGTAAAGTACGGAACCTTTTTCCGGGCGACGTGAAATGGCAGGGCATGATCGGCCACGGACATCCGCCGTAGAAAGTCGACCTCAAATAGATGAATGGCTGTGTTTCCGGCCCAGAGCGCCAGGGCGCCGCCGTCGGTCAGCCGCTGAGCCTCCTCGTCCGGCAGGTCGCTGTATTCGATGATGCGCACCTGCCCGTCCACCGACACGACGTTTCCAACTCGCTCCAGCGGCCGCTGCTTGGCCACCGCCAAGGTGGTCATCTGCGAACCTGCCTGCAGATGATGCCCCAGCAGTTCCGCATCGCCAATCGGCGTCAGCGGATTGTCTACTTGCAAGTAAAAGAGCTGCGTTAGACCGCGCCGCGACATGTCGTCCAACAGCCCGCTGCGGGCGATGGCCGCCAACATCCCGCCGTGTCCGTCGGGGCTCGTCGCCAGTTGGCCAGCGTCGGCCATCAATAACTTGCCGGTCGACATGTCAACCGCCGGCATCGTGCCTTGACAAAAAATGTGCAGGTCTTCCGACGGCAGCCCCAGGTTGTCGTGATCCGCGAAGTAGGCCAATGTATCGGCGTGCGTGGCCGGACTGGTCATCAAATACAGCGGGACTCGGACGGCATAGCGCTGCGCGATCGCCGCGACCTTGGCAGCCAGAATCTCGAACAGGGTCCGGCCCGAGACCGGCCCTATGGGAAACATCCCTTTGGGCTTGTCAAAACCCAATCGAGTTCCTTGCCCGCCGGCCACCAACGCCACGCCCAGTTGCCCACGGGCCAGCAGCTCCTCGCCGCGTTGGCGCGCTTGGCGAACAACGTTGACGCTGCGGCGGTCGTTCAGCCGTACGGCAGGCGGACCGACCGACCGTGCCGCCAGGGCATGCCAATCTTCGGACGTGGCCGGGCTGTCGTGCAACCGGCGCATCTCCGCCAAATCTATCGCACGAATTTGGGCGGCAAGCGCCCGGCGCTGCGGCTCGTTCAGTCGATCCCAATGGGCCAGCACGTGCTCCTGACCGAACGGCGTCAGCGTCTCCAACAATTCTTGACGCAAGGCCGCACCGGCGGCCAGGGGACCGCCTTCGAGATTCGCTGTGTGTTGTGTCGGTTGGTGAGTGGGCATCGGTGGCGCCGGGTTCGGTCGTTGGTCCGTCACTTAAGAATAGGCCCAAACACGGTTTTCGTCACGTTTGGCCTACGGGCTCGGCCCCTAAAACCTAGGCCGATTGCGCCGGGTGTGCGGCCTCTGTCGACATCGGACCGCGCGGGTATGCTAGAGCAGTCGGGGCGCCAGACTTTAGCGGCGTCCTACTTCAATCAAACTTTCCGAGGCGACATTGGCCCGAATCCTGATCACCTCCGGTCCCACCCGACAATACCTCGATCCGGTCCGCTACCTGACCAACGCCTCCAGCGGCCGGATGGGGGCGGGGCTGGCGGCCGCAGCGCTCGAGCTGGGGCATCGCGTGACCGTCGTCAGCGGGCCGGTCGACGTCGAGTATCCGGCCGGCGCGGAGGTGATTTCAATCGTTTCCACCGAAGACTTGCTGCGCGTGTGCGAAAAGGCGTTTCCTGAGTGCGACGGATTGATCGGCGCCGCCGCGCCGTGCGACTATCGCCCGCACAACGTGGCGGAAGGCAAAATAGCCAAAACCGGCGAGCCGTTGCTGTTGGAATTGATCGAAACCCCCGACGTGGTCGCCACCTTGGGTGCAAGCAAGCGGCCCGGACAATGGGTGGTGGGTTTCGCCCTGGAGACGGAGGACCGGCGGTTTCGCGCTATTGTCAAAGCCCAAAAGAAAAGTTGCGACCTAATCGTTTCCAACGGCCCCGAAGCGATGCACGCCCTGAACAACAGTGTCGAAATCCTCGATCCTTCAGGCGACATTGTCGATTCGATCACCGGCCCCAAGGAAGCGGTTGCCCGCGGCATTCTGGCGGTCATTCAGCGACGGTTGATCGACTCTCGTCGTCCGTCCTAAGATGAGGGCATGCCACCTCTGACCGTCTCACAGCGACAGGCCATAACCCAATGGGATCGGCCGGCACTGCAGCGCCATCAACTGGCGCGGCTAAATGCGCTGCTGGCGCAGGTCTTGCCCGGCAACGCGCTGCTGGCCCAGAAATTGGCTGGCGCCAAGCTGCCACTGGGAGATCTCGCCGATTTGGCCGGCCTGCCGTTCACCTACAAAGACGAACTCGTAGGCCGCCACGGAAGCCGCGAACTTGCCCAGCACCACACGTTTCCCCGCGACCGCTATGTACGGTTTCACCAGACTTCGGGGACGCGCGGCTGGCCGCTGGTGGTGCTCGACACGGCGGAGGACTGGCAGTGGTGGATCGACACCTGGCAGTTCGTTCTGGACGCGGCCGAGATTCAGCCCGGTGACAGCGTCTTAATGGCGTTTTCTTATGGCCCGTACATCGGTTTTTGGAGCGCCCATGACGCGGCAGCTCAGCGAGGCTGTCTGGTGATTCCCGGCGGCGGCATGAACACGCTGGCGCGGCTCGAGCTGTTGCGTGCCGGCCACGCCTCCGCGGTCTTTTGCACGCCGAGCTACGCCCTGCACATGGCCGAGGTGGCGCACCAGCACCAATTCGACGTGGCGACTTTCGGCGTCCGGCAGTTGGTGCTGGCCGGCGAGCCGGGTGGGTCGGTCCCCTCGGTTCGGGCACGGCTGGAAGGCGCTTGGCGGGCACGAATCATCGATCATGCCGGCGCAACTGAAATCGGTCCTTGGGGCTACGGCTACGCGGACCGGCCCGGTCTGCACATAATCGAGTCCGAGTTCATCGCCGAATTTCTGAGCATCGCCACCGGCAAGCCGGCCGACGAAGGCGAGGTTTCCGAATTGGTGCTCACCAGCTTGGGACGGGCAGGAGCGCCCGTCATCCGCTATCGCACGGGCGATGTGGTGCGTCCCGTGTGGCGCCACCAGCAGCCCGGCAAATTCGTCTGGCTCGACGGCGGCATCCTCGGCCGCATCGACGACATGCTCGTGATTCGTGGCGTCAACATCTATCCCACCGCGGTCGAGCAGATCGTGCGCAGCTTCCCCGAGGTGGTCGAGTATCGCTTGATTGCCGAAACGCAGGCCGAAATGGACCTGTTGACCGTCGAGATCGAGGATCGACTGAATCAGCCGGCCCGCGTGGCTGAGGATTTGCGACTGCGGCTGGGCTTGAAGGTGCCGGTGCGCTGCGTGCCGCTCGGCTCGTTGCCCCGGTTTGAGGGCAAGGGGCGCCGCCTGGTCGACTTGCGAACGGCGCCCGGGCGCGAGGTCGCGGCGACAGCCGTTCCCGTTTCCGCCGCGCGAGGCGGGCCATGAGCGGCCCCTCGCCGTGGGCGGCTTGCTCGGCCGCCGAACTGAGGGCCGCCATCCGCCGCGGCGACGTCACGGGGCCAACCGCCGGAATGGCCATGGGCTTCGCGCAGGCCAACGTGGTCATCGTGCCGCAGCATTTTGCCGTCGACTTCGCCCATTTCTGCCGCTTAAATCCCCGACCGTGTCCGCTCGTGGCCCAGACGGCGCCCGGCGATCCTGTCTTACATGATGTGGCCCCGGACAGCGACGTGCGGACCGACGTGCCGCGCTATCGCGTATTTCATCGCGGCTTGCCCAACGCGTTTGAGCCGACCGACGTGGGCGATCTCTGGCGGGACGATCTGGTCGCGTTCCTGCTCGGCTGTTCATTTACGTTCGAGTCGGCGCTTGCGGCGGCCGGACTTGCTCCTCGGCATCTCGAATTAGGCCGCAACGTTTCCATGTATCGCACCAACGCCCCCTGCCGGCCGGCCCGGCTGACATCAAGGTGTCCGCCAAGGCGTTGCCGCTGGTG
>CAYWTU010000165.1:0-7644 GCA_964461275.1 uncultured Pirellulales bacterium
AAAAGTTCGCCAAGCTGGAAGAAGACATCAGCAACCGGGACCTGGTGCTCCGCGAACGAATCTGTCGAAAGTTGCGGAAGGCGGAGGAGTATCGCCGTGAGAACCTGATGGGCGATTTGGAGCTGCAGATTGCGACCGAAAAGAAGATGGAAAGCCAGCTGCAGACCAACATCGATGAAGCGATCAAGGCCACCGAAAAGCAGAACAATCACGCCCTGGACCTGGAGTTCTTACGTCAGGACCTGGACCGGTCCGAAGCGATCTTCAAGACCATTGCCGACCGAGCCGAAACGCTGAAGACCGAAATGCGGGCGCCGGAGCGAGTGGGTGAAATGCGCCGTGGCATACCGCCGACCTTGCCGGTCGAAACATTGCCGTGGAAGCAATTGGCCGCCGCCGGGCTGGTCACCATGCTGTTCCCCTTCGCGCTGGCCGTGATGTGGGAATTCAAAGTCCACCGCATCAGCGAAGCCAAGCAGATTCTGCAAGAAGTGGATCTGCCGGTTCTGGGCGAAGTGACCACGTTGCCGATTCAACTTGCCAATCCTGGCGAGAAAGTTCCCAAGCGCTGGGAACAGTACCGCAACACATTTCAGGAAAGCATCGACTACGTCCGCACGGCGCTGACGCTGTCCGACAAGCTTTCCAGCCATCAGGTGTTGGCGGTCGCCAGCTCGGTGAGCCGCGAAGGCAAATCGAGCTTGGCCTCGCAGTTGGCGGTCAGCCTGGCCCAGTCGAGCAATGAGCCGGTGCTGCTCATCGACGCCGACCTTCGGGCGCCCGACTTGCACGACTGGTTGGGTGTGGCGGTGGAGCCGGGCCTGGCCAACATGCTCTCGGGCACAAACGTCGACGAGCAATGCATCACCGAGACGTGGTGCCAGAATCTACACTTCCTGCCGGCCGGGAAACTCGATCGCCCGCCGCAGTTGCTGTTGGGCGATGGCAACCTCAAACGTATCTTGGACCAGTTGCGGCCCAAGTACCGCTATATCGTGGTCGATGCCCCCCCCGTGTTGCCCACCAGCGACGCCTTGATCATCGCGCACGCCGCCGACGGCACGTTGATCTCAACGATGCGCAACGTCAGTCGGGCGGAACAATTGCGGACCACTTGCGACCGGCTCCGCAACGCCGGCGCCAACTTGCTCGGCGCCGTGTTGGCCGGCGTACCTTGGAAGCACTACACGTACAATTACGGCTCGTACGGCTATGGCTACGGATACGGGTATGGCTACGGATACGGTTACGGCTATGGCTACGGATACGGATACGGCAAGGGTTATCCGACCTTGGGCAGCTACACGCAACAAGCCTATGAGGCTTCGCAGGCGGCGAAGGATGGCAACGGCAATGGCCAGGCCGCTGAAGACGCGGCGGCTGGCGACGTTGTGGCCAGTGACGACGCCACGTCCCGGGGCGCCTCCGGAGAAAAGTCCACTTAATTGACCCGGCCGCTGGTGGGTAAGGACGGGCAAACAGGCGCCCCCACTTGTTAGGGCAACTTGCCGGTTTTCCGCCTAACCGTCGTGGAAAATTGACACTTTGGGCGAACGCATTATCATCGGGTACAAGACCATAGAACGCGAATCATAAGTTTGCGAACTCCGTGACCGACCACGGTCCGTTCGATCATTCGCAAGACCTGAATCGTATTGGTCGCTGGTTTGGTCCCGCGTTGGTGTGACATGAAAGCTGTAAGCACATGGATTGGACTGGCGGTGGTGGTCGCGCTGACCGTCGGCGTCGGATTGGTCCACGGAAAATACTCCAATCGCTGGGGCAAGCCGGCCGACATGGCGGGCGCGGCGGAGCGCGTGCGTTCATTGCCGGAGTTGATCGGCGATTGGGAGATGCGCGACTCCAGCGATTTCAGCGAAAACGTCGTCAAGCAGTTGCAATGCGAGGGGTACGTCAACCGGATTTACGTCCATCGCAAGACGGGTGACACGGTGAGCGTGGCGGTGCTGGTCGGTCCGCCAGGGCCGATCTCGGTCCATACTCCCGAAGTCTGTTATCCGAGCATGAACTTGGAAGTGATTCAGAAGGCCGAAACCCAGAAGGTCGAGCTGGAAGGTCAGGCCAACGAGTTCTCCAGTGTCCTATTCCGTTCGCGTGGGTTGGAGGCGGAAAAATTGCGGGTTTGGTATTCGTGGGCCAGCCATGGGCGCTGGCAAGTGCCTAAGCTGTCGCCGCGAATGGCGTTCAGCGGTTCGCCGATGCTGTTCAAAGTCCAGGTGGCCTCGCGTGTCGAAGGCGCCGGAGGCAAGGAAGACGCGGACCCTTGTCAGGTGTTTATCAACGATTTCGTGCCTGTCGCCAATCAGAAGATGTTTATGCAGCCGGCGGCGGGTTAAAGCGCCAGCGGCGCAAAGGTGTGGCAGCGAAATTGCCACAGACAATTTACGGCGGAAGAATCAACGCGGCGAATAAAAAACGTTCGGGACTGGGGTGGTCGGAAAAGAATCTTGAGGCTGCCGGACGCGATGGCGTTCTAGCAACGAATAGGAATGGCGGAGAACAACATGTCGATTGGCGCACAGTCTGTAGCCGCCCCGGTTGGCGTAACGCGTTTGGACGGCATGGTCGTCGGCGGCGAGTCGCGCAGCTTCGCACAGTCTGCATCCTCTCCCGAAGTCGCACATTACTTTCGCTGGTCGGGTCTAATGAGTCGCGTGACGGGCGTGCTCTTGTTGATCCCCGGCCTCCCGCTCACGGCGCTGCTGGTAGTCCTGGTCCGGTTAACCTCCAAGGGCCCCGGCATCTATCGTCAGGTTCGGGTTGGCCTCAACGGCCAGAACTTCACCATGTACAAGATCCGCACGATGCGCAGCGACGCCGAGGCTGCGACGGGCGCCGTCTGGTGCGGCAAGCGCGACCCGCGAATCACCCGCGTCGGAAACGTCCTCCGCCTGTTGCACCTGGACGAATTGCCGCAGTTGTGGAACATCGCCAGGGGCGAGATGTGTTTGATCGGACCCCGACCCGAGCGCCCCGAGTTCACGCAGGTGTTGGAAGACCTGGTTCCGGGCTACGTCGATCGCCTGTTAGTCAAACCGGGCGTCACGGGCCTGGCGCAAGTTAATCTGCCGCCCGACAGCGATTTGAACAGCGTGCGGCGCAAAGTCTTGTTGGACCGGGAGTACATCGAGACCGCCAGCCTGGGCCTCGATTTCCGCATCGCGATGAGGACGCTGTTCCGCTTGCTGAACATTCACGGCGACTGGCCGTCACAGTTGTTGGGCATCTATCGCACGGTCAAACTTCCGCCGGATCTGGAGGCTGTTTCGCAGCCAATTGCCGCCGCCATCGCCGCCCATGGCGCCGCGTCGAGCAACGGTCACACCAAGGCGCACCCTGGCCACATGGCCAAGACCAATGGCGTCCATCCGACGGTCGTCAACGGTCATACGCAACACAGCCCGGCTCACTCAGGCGACAAGGTCGCGGCCCGCAAGCGGTAAACGGGTCGGGGCACAACGTGTGTCTTGAGTGTTTGCGTCTTGAGTGTTTCAACGGTTCCGGCAACGCTGCAGGAAAATAGGTAAAGTTTTCCGATTCTGGCGTCGATAACCTGCCTGCGTCCAGGTAGGCGCCGACCCGTAGCGGTCGGCCAGCGCCGGCCGTGGGCCGAAACGGGAACCGTCGCGCGACATTCGGGCGGCGGCATCGACTTAACGCAAGGATGCGTGTCATGTCGGAGATTCTGGTCCACACGGACGACGTCGGCGGCGGGAGTTACTTTGTTCCCCCCACGGCCAGCCTGATCGTCGAAGCCTCGCCCCCCACGCGAATGTCCGCTCGGTTGAAGCCGGCCGCGCAGCCGGCTGCCATCACCGGGCCCTCGCACACCCCCCATCAAACGCCCATCGCGCTGACCTGCGGGCTGCGTTACGACCAGCTCTTGGCCCACATCGAGCGCCATCCGTCGCTGTCGATTCTTGAGATCGGCGTCGCCCGCGGGGCCGCGGCCGTTCGCATGATGGCCCGGGCGGATCAGTTGGGCGGCACGGCGCGTTATGCCGGCATCGACCTGTTTGGCAGCCTGACGCCGGAGCAGCTCGCCAAATCGTATTGCATCGAAGCCAAGAGGCCGCTCTCGCGCGGCGAGACCATGGAGATGTTCCGGCAGCAACTGGGTCCGGACATCGCCCTACGGATGACGCTGTTCGAGGGGCGCAGCGACGGCGTGCTGCCGGAACTCATTCGTCAAAGGTTTAAGTACGACCTGATTTTCATCGACGGCGACCATTCCTACGAAGGCGTGGCCGGCGATTGGCGGATGTGCCAGGAATTGCTGGCGGAAGGCGGCGCGGCGGTGTTCGACGATTTTCCCAATTGGGGCGTGCCGGGCGCGATCGCCGAGATCGACCGCACGCGGTGGAACATCCGCATCTTGCCGCAGATCGACGTCTTCTCCAACCACCGCACGGACGAAACGTCGGCGCCGTACCGGATGCATCAGTTGGTCGAAGTCACCCGCCGCACGCCGTAGACCGCGCGATTGGCGTTTCACCAGCGATTTTTCTTCGAACCCGTTTACGTTGCCGTCATGGGATTGCCACTGGGCGTCTTGCATCTGTTGGCCCAACTGCACGTGCGTCAGCCGCTGGCTGGTCCGGCGCTCACGCTGGGCGTGCAGGATGTGTACGCCACTTATGACGAAGCGGCGGCGGTGCTGCGGCATTACGGCGCGCCGGTTCGACACGTTCCCCTCGACCAGCGCCAGACGAGCACGGGCATTCATATCCGCGACGCGGAATTGTCCAGCCACGGCTATCTGCACCCCAGCACGCTCTTTCAGATGCTCGCCATCGACGATTATGCGGCCTTGGACGCTTCGGCCGCCGAGGGGGCGTCGCTGATTCACGATCTAAACCAGCCGATTCCCGACGAGTGGCGCGGCCGGTATGGGTTCGTGCTCGACGGCGGCACACTGGAGCACCTGTTCGACGTGCGGCAGGCGCTCTTCAACATCGCCCGGCTGGTCCGCTTGGGCGGCACGGTGCTGCACGTCAATCCGCTGGCCAATTGGATCAACCACGGCTACTTCTCGATCTCTCCGTGCTTGCTGTTCGAGTTTTACGCGCTGAACGGTTTCAGTCCCATCGACGCACACTTCGTGCAACTCGAGCCGCTCGTGGTCGGCGCGCCGGTGGTGGCCAAGTCGTACGAGCGCTACGAACACTCGCTGAAGACCTATGTCTGCAACTCGGCCGACCCGGTGCTGTTGGTGGCCAGCTTTGGCAAGCGCCAGGCGTCTGAACCGCTCCGCGTCCCGACGCAGCGAAAATATCAAGAGCGGATATTCACGGCGGCGTAGGGCCCAGCCATCGGCCGACAAGCGGCCCATTCCGGCGCGGCACGCCGTTAGACGTTTTGGTGCAGGGCTTCCAGAGCGGCCGCCTGGACCTGCGATTGGACATGCAATAGGCACTGGGCCGCCATCATCACGTCGGTCGAGGTGAAGATTCCGACCAGCTTTTCGCCTTCAGTGACAGGCAAGCATGAGACCCGTTCGCTCATCATCCAGGTGATGGCTGGGGCCACGCGGTCGTGAACGCCGACCGCCATCCGCGGCTTGTTCATGATGTCCTTGGCCAGCGGCCCTTTTCGCGAGCGGACGTCGCGGTCGCTGATGATGCCGACCGGTCGGCATGCCTCGTCGCAAACCATAAGGTGACGGAATCGGTGCTCCGTCATGACTTGCCGCACTTCGTCGACCGTAGCGGTTTGCGGCACGGAAATGACCGGCGCGGTCATGATGTGTCCCACCTCGAGTCCCTCCTCGGTGAGGCGGTGAATGCCGTTGGCCAGGACGTTGAGTATCCGTTGCCGCTTCTGGAATATTTCGTCCTGCTGCGGCTTCTGCAACTCGGCTGGGGCGTCTTCCTCGACGGCTGCTTGCAGACGCCGATTGCGCGCCATGGTGACCACCGACACCGTCGTGCTGCAAACCAGAAGCACAGCTAACGCCGTCGTGGCGAGCACCAAGACCGCGGACGGCGCCTGCGCCACCGACGACGGCGCGACGGCCGTTGCCGGAGCGGCTTGGGGCGTGGCGCCGGCCGCGGGCTCAAGCTTGGCGACCCGATCGAAGACTTGCCGGCCAGCCGGTCCCAGCACGACCACGCCCGCCATCAAGCAGCCGACCAGCGCTCCCAGGATGACGGCGTACTCGACTACGGAGCTGCCCTGCTGGCGGCAGTGGAAATTGGCGATGCAACGTGCGAGCGGCAAACGACGGATATTCATGGAACCACAGTCCGTGCCGTGAGTGATTTGGTGACGTGAAGCGCCGCGGGCGCAGCGCCAATGAAGACTAGGTTGCAGTGCGGGTAGATGAAGCGATCGCCCAGGGGAAACCGCTACGCGGCAAGGCGAATCGGTCGGAGCGATCCGCACAGCCGGATCAATCCAACGTTTAAGAAGACCAGCACCCCGCGACACTTCGCGGCGTCCCCTGGTACGCGCGTCTCCGCCCTCAATCCTAGCGTCGTTTCACAGACTTGTTCTCATGTTCGTCGTCGGTCTGCTCCTTCTGGACGCCGCCCTTGACCCAGACCATACCCCACAGCCAGGCTAGCCGACTAAGGGCCGACGTTAGCTGTTCGCCGATGGTTTCCTTCTGTGCAGCGGACTGCTGCTCGGTGAGAGTAGCGACTCCGCTTTGCCGATAATCGCTTGTCGAATCCTCAACCGTGAACGCCCGGTCGACCAATTCGGCGTTCGTGAGCAGGTTGACTTCGCTGATTTCACCCAGCTCGATTTGCGACCAGTCGGTGGCCTCGGCTGGCTGTACGAGCGGAACCTCGGACAAGAATTGCGGGCTCGCCAACGGCTCGCTTAGAACTTGATCGACCAGTCTGGCGACCTTGTCGATCGACTCTACCACGTTTGGCTGGCCGAGGCTGTCAGCCGGCGCTGCCGGGGCGGGCGGATTTTGTGGCGTGACGTAGGCGATGGTCCACATCGTCAAGTCCGCCTCGACCGTGGCCCGATCGCCGTCGGCTTCGACGGTTGTGGCCGTCACGTGGAGTTTGAATTCGCCGGCCACATTGGTCGGCAACGTGACCTTAAGGCCCTCCAGGTCACCTGCCGACAGGGTCCAACTGCCGTCCGCGTTGCGAACTCCAGCAGAGAGCTTAGCGTCGGCAGGCAGGCCGTCGACCTGCACCGTCAACGTTTCGCTGCCATCGGTGTCAACAAGCAGGGCCTTGATGTTGAGCGGATGTGTATCGCCCGCGTAACCCTCCACGTCCGAGACCTGAAGCATGGCGGGATCGGCGTCGCCGCTAACCGTGACAAAGACCGTTGCAGTGGCGGTCTCGCCGTTCTCGTCGGTCACCGTGTAGGTAAACGAGTCGCTGCCGCTGAAGTTCTCAGCAGGCGTGTAGGTGAAGGTGCCGTCGTCGTGATAGTTCACCTGGCCGTGGGCCGGCTGAGTGAAACTGCTCATGACGACGCGGTCGCCGTCGAGGTCGAAGTCGTTGGCCAGGACGTTGCCGGTTCGGACTGATGCATCTTCCGTGGTCGTAACTGAATCGTCGGCGGTGACAATTCCTTCGTTGACGTTCGTGAGATTGATGGTGAACGACTCGGTGTAGGTGTGGCCGGCGCTGTCGGTCACCTTGACGCTGATGC
>CAYWTU010000166.1:0-7614 GCA_964461275.1 uncultured Pirellulales bacterium
ACCTGTTCGTACAACCAGTCGGCGGCGTGCGCGCGCTTGGCGGGCGCCTGTGGCGGGTTGCCGGAGGCGATGGAGTTGGTTGGGACCGACGGCGGATCGATCCAGCATCGCTGACGCTGAAACGGATAGTTGGGCAGCGGCACGCGGCGACATTCGCGGCCGGCGTCCAGCCGTTGCCAATCGATGTTCGCTCCTAGGGCGTAGAGCTGCGCCAAGATGCGGCACTGCTCCAGCCATTGGGCGGCGGAGGACGGATGCGGCGGCCGCTCAATGGAAGGCGTCGGTTGCTCCAGCAATTGTCGAACCTGGGGGTCCAGTGGCTCGATCAGCAAGCCAGCCAACGTCTCGCGCGCCTCGCCCGGCAGCGCGTTCCATCGCTGGTCGAGCGCCGCGCAGGCTCCCTGACGTTTGCCGCCGCCGGTTCCATCGCCGCAATACACCCATTCGTCGGCCGGAGTTTCAACATGTGCTGTCGCCGGCGCATTTCTCGCGAACCGGCGCAGTGCGTTCACCAACTCGCTGCGCGTTGCGCCGACCACCGCCAGTCGATGCGGCAGGCCCGTACGCGAGACGTTGATCGTGTGCACTACGTCGTCCAGGCACTCCGGCGGACATTGCACCGCGTCCGCTAACCGCGTAGCTAGCTCGACCAGCGCCGCCGGCGATGCGGCCGAACACGCCAATACGTATCCCGGCCGGCCGGTACGTTTGTGTCGCGAGGGCGACGGGGGCGGCTCTTCGACCACGGCATGGACGTTTGTGCCGCCGAATCCGAATGAACTGACGCCCGCGCGACAAGCGCCTGGCCCGGTAAACGGGCGGAGCCGATCGTTCCAATAAAACGGCGAACTTTCGAGCGAAAGCGCGCGGTTCGGCTCGACCACTTGGGCCGTGGGTGGAATGGCCCGGTGATGCACTGCCAGAACGGCCTTCAGCAATCCGGCCATGCCTGCCGCGGCCTCGGCGTGTCCCAGGTTCGACTTCACCGAACCAAGGGCACAAAACGCCCGTCGCGTCGTCGAGGCCGCCATAGCCTCGCGGAGCGCCAGGAGTTCGATCGGATCACCCAGTGGCGTGCCCGTGCCGTGCGCTTCGACAAGCGACAGCGAATCGGGGCCCGCATCGGCGCTCTGCCAGGCGGCGAGCAGCGCGTCGCGCTGTGCATGAGGACTGGGAGCGGTCAGGCCCGCCTTGGCGTGCCCGTCGTGATTGAGCGCAGTCGACTTGAGCACCGCCCAGATGTGGTCGCCGTCGGCCTGCGCCTGGTGGAGCGGCTTAAGCACGACGGCGGCGACACCTTCGCTGCGGACATAGCCGTCGGCTCGTTGGTCGAATGGCTTGCAGCGCCCGTCGGCCGCCATCATGCCTGCCTGCTGGCAGGCGAGCGTCCCTTCAACGGACAGGATGACGTTGACTCCCGCCGCCACCGCGGCGCGACATTCGCCGGCGGCCAAAGCCTGCCGCGCTAGGTGCAACGCCGCCAGCGAAGAACTGCACGCCGTGTCCACCGAAAGGCTCGGCCCATGCCAATCGCAGCAGTAACTCACCCGATTGGAGGCCATGGCCAGCGAGGCGCCAGCGCCGGTGTGTGGATCGACCAGTTGTCCAGCCCGCGCCAGCAAGGACAGGTATTCGTTGTTCGATACGCCCACGAACAGTCCACAACGGCCATCGCCCAGCGCTGCAGGAGCGTAGCCCGCCTGTTGCACCGCCTCCCAAACCACTTCCAACAACAACCGCTGCTGCGGATCGATACGGCGGGCCTCGCGCGGCGTGAGACCAAACAGCTCGGCGTCAAACTGCTCGACGCCCGGCAGCCAGCCGCCGTAGATTGGCGCCTCGCCCATCGCGATGCCCGCCAGCGCCGCCCGCTCGGGCGAAAGTGCCGTCACCAGATCGTCCCCGGCGCAGATCGCCTGCCAGAACTCCTGCGGCGTATTGCAGCGGCCGAATCGGCAGGCCAGGCCAATGATGGCCAGCGGCTCATGAGCGACGAGAAGTGCCGGCGATGGGGATGGAGCCGATGCGCCGGCCACGCCAGGCGCCGCGACGGTCGCCAAATGCGCCGCCAATAGCTGCACCGTGGGATACGCAAACAGCAGCGTCGGGTCGAGCGCCGCGCCCCCCCGTTTCTCCAATCGTCGCCGCACCAGCGCGGCCGTCATCGAATCCAGGCCCAGCTCCTGGAAATTGCGATTCGGCGAAACATCCCCTGGTTGCAAACCGAGACAGTCGGCCAACTCGGCGGCAATCCACGTGGCCCATATCGGCGCTGCCGCATTGGCGTTCTCGAGCGGCCGTGGCTGGCGGCGCGGTCCGGATGCGGCCGGCGCGTCGCCGACGGAGAATCTATTTGCACTGCCGCGGTCGGCGATCAACCGCGGTTGGCCTGACGTTAACGCCGCGCGAAAAAGTCGCCGGCCCCGCGGCGGATCGATGGCGCACACTCCACGCTGGACGAGCTCGGCGGCGTCGAACGTGCGGGCGGCCATACCCACGTCGGCCCATGGCCCCCATGCCAGGCTCATCCGTAGCGGCCCGCGCGGGAGGTTCTCGGCCAGGCCGTCCAAATAGGCGTTGGCCGCCGCATAGGCCGCCTGCCCGATTCGCCCGTAAACGGCCGCCACCGACGAACAGTAGACGATCCAATCGGGCAACGACTGGCTAACGGATTCAGCGCATAGCACGCGCTCCAACGCTCGAGCGCCGGCCGCTTTGGGCCACATCGCGGTGCGGAGGTCGTCGACCGTGGCCACGCAAAGGCGACGGTCGCAAAGCTCGCCCGCGGCGTGAATCACGCCGAGAATCGGTCCGAATCTGCGGCGAACCTCATCAATCGCCTCACGCAGTGCGCGCTCGTCGCCAACGTCGGCAGACAGCGTCAGCACTTGGGCCCCCAAGGACCGTAGCCGCCGCACACCGGCAATCCGTGCGCTTGTCGCGTCGCGGGCGTCGTGTTCGGCCAGCCACGCTTCCCAGTGCGACTCAGCGGGCAGCGGCGTGCGATTGACCAGCGCCAGCCGCAAGGCGCCGTTGGGGCAAGCTTCAACGAGCGCCGAGGCCAGTTCTAGACCAACGCCGGACGGCCCGCCGGTGACCAGATACGTGCCGCCCGGCCTCACGGCAAGCGATACGTAGGACCGTGCCTCTGCCTCCGTCGCCCCAGACTCCGGCGCAACCGCCGCCGGCAACACTGCCGGCGCATAGCGCCGTCGCCCGACATATGAGACCAAGTTGGGCGCCTCCGCGCCCGCCAATTCCAACGCGACCAGGTCGGCCAGCTCTTCTGGACTCTGCCGTAGATGCACGAAGCGGACAACGTTCTGCGGCGCCTCTTGGGCTAGCGTGCGCGTTGCCGCGGCCAGGCTTGCCGCCATAGGCGATAGTCGCGGCAACGTCGGTCCATCATGTGGCGTGAGATCGGAGATGGGGCGATCGATGGCCACCACCAGCACCGGCCCGACGCGATCGCCCGGCTCGGCCAACCTACGAGCCACCGTCAATAGCGCCGCCAAAGCGCCGGTTAGCGCATCGCAGACCTCCACCGGCGACGCGTTGGCGTTTCGCTCCTCGCAATCGACGACATAGATGAGCCCGCGCGCCCGGTCGTCCGTGGACGGGTCCAGCGCCACGTCGCATCCCAATTCCGCGAGTCGCCTGGCGATCGCCGTCCGCGGCGCCGACTCGTCGCCCATCACGCGCCAAGCCGTGTACGCTAAGTCGCGGGACGATTCCAAGGGCGTGGGCAGCCACGACGGTCGATGCAACCAACCGCGGTCGTCGGCCTGTTGTGCGTTTGCGGACCAGGCTTCCCTGGACTGCAGTGTGGCGGCCGACGCCGCTGGCCGCCGAGGCCGCAGGCGGCGGACCACGCGTCGCTGCAGCGGATACCCTGCGACTGCCGTGCGACGTCGGGCGTAGGGCCCATCGAAGCCGGCCCAATCGATCCGGACGCCTCGGGCCACCAGCCCGTCAAGGGCCGAGCACAGCGACGTCCACGCCTCTCTTCCCGGCTGCAGCGACGGAATCCATTGAGATGGGCGGACCGTTGCGACTGCCGCTTCGGAGACCGACAACGCCTCGTCCCAGCTGAGACTCAACACGACGTCGGACTCGCGCGCTTGGAACCTCGCCCCCGTCACGATCCACTCGGCCCATTGCCCAGGATCGAGAATCGCTTCGCGCCATGAGCCGGTGGCGCCGCCTGGGGCAAGGAGATCGGTCAGCGGCGGGACAAACCGCACCCGTCGCAGTTCGGTCGCAATCGCATCGATCAAGCCTTGCCGCTGTCGCGGGACGTCCAACTCGCCGCCGACGGCGCTGAGCAACCGTGCTGCCCGCACGCTCAATTCCAGCGCGTCGCGCAGCGGCAGCGCGCCCGAGACACAGGCCGCCGTCAACCACCCCAGTCCGCCGCCCGTCGCCGGTCCGCGGATGCCCCAACTGCGCCACATGCGCTCCAAGGCCCATTGCACGGCGCATTGCGCCGCCGCGTGTGCGGGCGAGCTGCCAGCGGCGGCCTCGCGCCGGTGAACCTGGTCTCGCAGCCACGCCACGAGCGGTGTATGACACACGCCCTCAAACGCCGCGGCACACGCATCGAGCGATTGGCGAAACACCGGCTGCGTATCGTATAGGGCCAGGGCCGCGTCGAGCGGCGCCGCCCCTCCCAGCAGGATCACCGCCTGCGGCGGCGCGGGCATTTCAGTCGCGGGGCTGTCGACCGCGGCCGACCCCACGGCAATCGACCGCAGCCGGGCTGCCAGTTCCGCCGGTGACGATCCTGACACAAGCTGTCGCACGGCCAGCGCCGGCCGACCCGTGTTCGCGGTGTAGCAGACGTCGGCCAGCGAATGCGGCGCGGTCAATTCGTTCGTCGCTGCCCAGGCATGGGTGCCCGCAACAGCGTCTGAGCCAATCGGCGCCAACCGGCGCGGCGAATCGTCGGCCAGCCCTTCGATCTGCGCAGCGAATCGCGCGGCCAGTTCCCTCAGCGCCGCCCGGCTGCAAGCGGACAACGCCAAAACGTGCCGGGGCCGTTCGGGCCAAGTGGGCCGCGGCAACTCGGCCGGCGGCTCTTCGAGCACCACGTGGACGTTCGTCCCGCTGATGCCGAACGAGTTGATGCCGGCCCGGCGCGGCCCCAAGGTCGAACCCCACGCCGCCAGGCGGTCGTTCACCACCAGCGGCGTCTCCTCAAACGCCAACTCGCGCTGGGGCGACTCAAAATGCAGCGTCGGTGGCAACTGCCGATGTTCGAACGACAAGAGCACCTTGATCAGACTAGCCATGCCGGCGGCCGGTTCGGCATGACCGATGTTCGACTTCACGCTACCCAACCGGCAGAATTGTCGGCGCCGCGTGTGTCGGGCAAAGGCGTCGCTGAGCCCGCGGACCTCGATCGGGTCGCCCAACGCCGTTCCGGTTCCGTGCGCCTCGACATAGCTGAGCGTCGCGGGGTCGATGCCGGCGTCGCGCCATGCCTCGTCGATCACAGCGCATTGTGCCTCAGGGTTGGGCGCCGTCAGGCCGTTGGACCGCCCGTCGTTGTTGGCGGCGGTTCCCTTGATCACGCCGTACACCCGGTCGCCGTCGGCCCGAGCTTGAGCCAGCGGCTTGAGCAGAACCGCTCCACAACCTTCGCCCGGTACGAATCCATCGGCGCGATGGTCGAACGCCTTGGCGCGTCCGTCGGCGGCCAGTGCGCCCATCTCGACGAACGCCCGATAGTTGAGCGGCTGCACGTTCAAATGCACGCCCCCCACCACCGCCAGATCGCTCTCGCCGCACCGCAGGCTGCTGACCGCCAGGTGCAGCGCCATCATGGACGACGAACAGGCGGTGTCGACCGTTAGCGACGGGCCGCGCAGATTCAGGTGATACGCCACGCGGCTGGCCAACACCGACGGCGTGATGCCGGTGGCCCAATGGACGTCAACTTCATCGTCCGCATCCACCGCCACCTGAGCCCCGGCGCCTACAAACACGCCAGTCCGCGACCCATCGAGTTGACCGCCCGCGTATCCGGCGTGTTCGATGGCCGCATAGGCCGTTTCCAGAAACAGCCGCTGGCGAGGCTCCATCTGCGCCGCTTCGGCCGGGGAAATATGAAAGAACAGCGGGTCGAACTCTTCCAATGTGGCAGCCGGTAGGAAACCGCCCTGCATCTCCATTGCCCAACCAGCGCCGCAGGAAGCGCCCGTCAAGCCTGCGGCCACATCGACGCGCTCCACCGGCGGCGGACCAACCGCGTTGCGGCCGTGTTGCAGCAGCTCCCAGTACTGGCTGGCGTCTGCGGCGCCCGGAAATTTGCAGGCATAGCCGATGATCGCGACCTCGCCGACACGAACTGGCGCCGGTTCGATGCTGGCTGGCTGCAACGCATCGTCAAGGGCGCGGTCCACGTGACTTTCGTCGCGTTCGGTCAACGCGGTCGGCCGCGATGGCGATGAGGGACGGCTCGGCGTTTCAATTTTGCTGACCGGCCGAGCAGCGTCGTCTTGCAGGAGCGCCGCCGTCAACAGCTCGGGATGCACTGCCGACAGATGCCGCGCCAATTGCCGAACGGTGGGGTGAGCGAACACCACAGCCGAGGTCAACACCGGCAAGCGGTAGCGGCTCTTGATCCGCCGCACGGCGTCGATGGCCATCAGCGAGTCCAACCCCAGTTCATGGAACGGGCGGTCGATCAACACCAGGTCGACGTCCCATTCGAGCGCCTCGGCAAACACTCCACGCAGGTCTTGCTCAACCCGCCGCGCCAAGTCGTCGGTCGGCATCGCGGCAACCGGCGATGGCACGGTTATGGAGAGATTCTTATCCTGCTCTTTGCGCCCTTGTGTCTCGGCGGTCGGTTGAACCCCTTCGTCGTGCCCATTCGCGTCGGTGCGTTCATGCGGAGCGCCAACTTCGTTGGCCGGGTGAATGGCCGCGTCCGGCAACATCGCCACGATCACGTGCTCGCCCGCCAGGTCCAATTCCGGCACGTTCCGCGGCCACCCCGCCGCCGCCGAAAATCCTTCCCGCCGCAGCAGCCCCACCCATCGATCCACGCTCAAGAGCGGACTGTCTGTTCGCAGGCGGCGATCGTCGAATCGCCACCAACCCTCGGTCAACCCAAATGTCGCTAAGGCGAACCGCTTGTCGCGCGTTGTCTCGCCAAGCACGAGCATTCCGCCCGGCCGCAGGAGCTTTCGCAGGTTCGACAGCGCCGCTGACACGTCGCGCGTGGCGTGCAACACATTGGCCGCCACAATGACGTCAATTGTTCGCTCAACCAACCCTTGAGTTTCCGCTGGCCGTTCCACATCGAAGGCACGAAATTCAAACTCGATGCGTCCGCCGAATCGCCGCCGGCCGTGTGCCGTCAAGTGCGGCGAGACGTCGGTGTACACGTAGCGAAAACAACCGGGTCGAAGGGTTGCGGCAACCGCGGCTGTCGTGGCGCCGGTGCCCGCTCCCACTTCCAATATCTCCAACGGTCGATCGTGGCTAAATCGCCGCCCCACTTCCGCCACGGCCGCGGCCGTGTGTTGCTGGTAGAAACGGTTCAACGGCGAGTCGGCATAAGCCCCCTGCACGGCTGCCGCGTCCCCCTCGGGCATGAGCAGCGCC
>CAYWTU010000167.1:0-7565 GCA_964461275.1 uncultured Pirellulales bacterium
AGTGTGGTCATCGCCTACGACGGAAGCTTACAGGCCGCGCGCTGCCTGCAGGCGTTCGTCGCTTTGGGGTTGAAGTCCGACGCACCCTGGCACGTTGTTTCCGTCGCAGCTGACGCAATTGAGGCCGCGCGCACCGGGCAGCGGGCCATGGATTTCTTGGACCATCACGGCGCTCGGGCCAAGTTGCACGCGGAAGCCGCCGCCGGCAACGTGGGACAGCAGTTGATCGCTGCCGCCGTTCGATTGCAGGCTGGCCTGGTGGTCATGGGGGCCTGCGGGCAGCCCAAGCTGCGAGAGTTTTTCCTAGGTTCAGTCACTAAGACTGTGTTGTCCCAGTGCTCCGTACCGCTCTTCTTGTACCAGTGACCTGTCGCGACATCGGGTGACATGGGCCGCGCTTTGGCGCAAGGAACGCACATGTTTTCACTACTTGCTCAGTTCGCCTTGGCCGCGGCCGTGATCGTCGTGGCGGGGACGTTTCTGACCAAATACGGCGACGCCCTTGGCGAACGCACAGGCCTGGGTCGGACGCTGGCCGGCGTCGTGCTGCTGGCTTCTGCAACCAGTCTGCCGGAACTGTCGGTGGACTGTAACCTAGCTCGGCTGGGGGCGGTCGATACGGCCGTGGGAGACCTGCTTGGCAGTTCGCTGTTCAACCTGCTCATCCTCGCGGGGCTCGATCTGGCCCATCGCGCGCCCAAGCGAATGTTGTCCTCCATTGCTGCGGCCCATGCGCTTTCGGCGGCCATGAGTATGGCGCTGACGGCGGTGTGCCTGCTGGCGATCCTCAACCCGATGCCGCGCACACTGCTGGGTATCGGTCCAGGGCCTTTGTTGTTGGGAATTGGCTATTTGTTGGGACTGCGCTTGGTCTATTACGACCAGCAATACGAACGACGGACGAATCCGACTCACGCATTTGACGAACAGGACTACCCCTCGCTGCGCACGGCGGCTATTGGTTTCGGCCTGGCCGCGCTGGTGATTCTGCTGGCGGCCCCGCGCCTGGCGGCGGCTGCCGACGGTTTGGCCGACGCCACCGGCCTGGGCGGAACCTTCATTGGCACCACGCTCGTGGCCTTCTCGACGTCGTTGCCTGAGCTGGTCACCACCTATGCCGCCGTCCGGGCCGGCGCGTTCGATCTGGCGGTGGGCAACATTCTGGGCAGCAATTCATTCAACATGGTAATTCTGCTGCCGGTCGACGCGTTTTACGAAGGTTCGCTCCTAGCGGCCGCTTCGCAGTCCCACGCCACCACCGCCGCCTGCGCCATCCTCGTGACGGCTGTCGCCACCTTGGGAATCCTCTACCGCATGGAAAAGCGGTACTGGATCGTCGAGCCGGACGCCCTTTTGGTCATCGGCATGGTCTTAGCTTCGTTCGGCCTGGTGTACCTGAATGGGTAGGCGATGCGTCGCGCGTGGCTACTTGCCCGATTCCGCAGTCGGCTTTTCGCGAGTTTTCCCGGCGGAATGGGCGTCATCATCCCGTCGGCGCGACCAGTAGCCGTCGGTGCCGATGGCGCCGAACGTTGCCAGCGCCAAGACCGCCAGTTCG
The DNA here is from genome assembly GCA_964461275.1 of uncultured Pirellulales bacterium. GTDB lineage: Bacteria > Planctomycetota > Planctomycetia > Pirellulales > CAYNRE01 > CAYWTU01. The sequence goes on from CAYWTU010000167.1 coordinate 1,559, forward strand.
CCGGCGAGCAGTTTTCCGCCGTATTGATCTAAAAACGTCAATAGCCCCGTGGCGGCCTGGTCCGTGGCCGCCGGACCGACGCGAATTGCCCGCCACGCCATCACGCCATAGGCGCAAGCACTGACCGAGAACACAATCCCGGTCAGAACCAACAGCAGGTAGAACGGGTTGACTCGTTGGCGGCGGGACATGGCACACTTGGCGACACGGGCGTTGCGCAAGATGGCGCTTAACAGCAATTCGCCCGTCGCCGGGCCGTTTTGGACGCGGCCTGCGACGGCGCGTGGAGCGCAAAAAAGAACCTCGAGGCGACGACTCCCAGCGCCGTTCAACTTCCCACGAGGAAGTTTCCCAGCCGTCTTCCCCTCGAGGTCGTTGTCGCTTGGGAAACGGTTCGGTCTCCCAAGGAACAACTTCTAAAATCTACTGCTGGCCGCCCAGTCTGGCAAGGTCTTTTCGAGACCAACCAACAGCCTGTTCGATTCGCTGAAATCAACGGGAGTTAGCGGGCCGCTGTCCGGTTGTTTGGCGGCCTATTACGCAACGCGCAATCGGGAGGCCGCCGCGAACTGCACGCTCAGGCATGGTCGCGACGTGCAACGCACTCTACCGTCAACTCGCAGAACGCGCGGCCGCGATGCTCGTAGTTGTGAAACTGATCGAAGCTGGCGCAGGCGGGAGAGAGCACGATGGCGTCGCCCGCCTGGCTGAGATTCCAACACCAAGCCAGCGCCTCGCGCAGTGTTGCAACGCACTGCACGGGGCAACCGCCACGGCCGCGCAGCGCCGCGGCGAGCGTCGGACCCGCCGTCCCGAAGCACGCCGCACCGCGGGCGCGCTCCGAGGTCGCCGTGAGTAAATCGTCAAACCGGCCTCCCTTGTCCACGCCTCCCAGGAGCAGCCAGACCGGGCCGGAAACGCTGTTCAGCGCCGCCAGCGCCGCCTCGGGCGTGGTGGCCTTCGAGTCGTTATAAAACCGACGGCCGTCGGCCTCCATCACCATCTGCAAGCGATGCTCCAGGCCCCGAAAACCGGCCAGCGCCGCGGCAATCGCCGCCGCCGGTACGTCCAGTGCCGCGGCGACCCTGGCCGCCAGTATGGCGTTGTGACGGTTGTGCTGGCCCGGAAGACTTAGCGTGTTCAGCGCATTCACGTTGAAGTCGGGTAGGCGCCGGGCGATCTCGACGTTGTCCAGCCAATTTCGCAGTTCAGGGTCGGCTTCGTTGAGCGCGACGCGCCGTGCCGCGCGCGGTCCGACGATTAGCCGCCGCTTGGCCGCCGCGTAGTGGTCCCAGTTGCCGTGCCAGTCGAGATGATTGGGGGTGCAGTTGGTGACCACCGCCGCCTCGGCAATCGGCGGACCTACCTCGCGCAGCCAGTGCAACTGAAAACTGCTCAACTCCAGCACGACCGCGTCGTCGGGGCACATCCGCTGGACGTCGGCCAATAGACTCCCACCCAGGTTTCCTCCTAACCAAGTCCGACGTCCGCCGGCCCGCAAGCACTCGGCCACCATCGAAGCGGTAGTCGACTTTCCATTGGAGCCCGTCACCGCAATAACCTGCGCGGGACAGACGTCCAGCAGCAGCTCAATTTCGCTGGTGATGATGGCGCCGGACTCTCGGGCCATGGCGACCAGCGGGTGGTTGGGCCGAACGGCCGGATTGACGACGATGAGGTCCGATTGGCAAAAGTCGGTCGGGTCGTGGCGTCCCAGTTTCCAAGCGGCGATCGGTGTGTCGGCCAGGGCGGCAACCGATTTGGCCAGCGCCGCCCGATCCGCCAGATCGGTGACCGTGACGCGCGCGCCGCAGGCGGCGGCGTAACGGGCGGCTCCCACGCCCCCGCCGAACGTTCCCAACCCCATCACCAACGCGCGTTTTCCGGCCAGGTCCATGGCGGATGTCGATTCCCGAAGGGGGCGAGGCGGCGCTTGCCAGCCGGCGTCAATTCAACTCGGCCAGTAGGCGCCGCGCGGTCTGCACGTAAGGCGCCAAGGCGGCCGCCTGCTCGGCGGTGCACTCTCGCTGATAACGGTTCAAAAGTTCCAAGGCTGGCGCCGGCCTTCCCAGCCGAAGTTGCACCAGCCCCAAGTCGCGCATCTCGTCGGCCGCATGAGGCAACAGTTGCGTCAGCCGCTGTTGCACCGGCAACACTTCGGCCCAACGATCGTAGCGGGCGTACGACCCCTTCAGGTTGCGAAGCACGCGGACCGCAATCTCCAGCGGCGCCGCCGGTCGGAAATGTTCGCGGCGCAAGACCCCCGTTTCGCCAGTCATGCGCTCGATGCGGCGCCGGCAGGCGTTCCTGGTCAACACGTCGCCGTCGGTAAACGGATCGACGTATAGCGACCATCGCTGCTCATCGCAGCCGACGACGAAGTGCCCCGGCGTAGCCACGCCATAGGCTTGCAGACCGGCCCGCTGAGCAACGGCCGCGTATACCATCGCCAACGTGATGGGAATTCCGGTGCGGCGCTCGAGCACATCGTTCAGGTAGCTATTGCGTGGATCGAAGTAGGCCTCGACATTGCCGCGAAAGCGTTCCTCGACATACAACATTCGGCTGATCTCGGCCAGCTTGTCCCTAAGGCTTCGGCGGTCGGGCGGCAGTTGGGCCAGGCGCCGCTGAGCGTTGCGGCCAAGCGCATCGAGTTGCGCTAGGCAGGGCGCGGCGTCCAGGCCGGGGTAGGCGTCGCGTGCCAGCTCCAGCAACAACCGCGGCAGGTCGACGTCTTCGTCGCCGAACAAGAGACGCTGAAATTCGGGCTCGTCGGCTGCGAGATTCATGGGACATTGCTCGGAAAGGCGCTTCTCGATCCATTGTGTGCCGTTCCGGCATCGGCCACAACGGTTGGAATGATCTCGAAAGCGCTGCATGGCCGTTTAGAGCCCAACAAACAACTTGTTCGATTCGCTGAAATCAACGGGAATTGGAAGGCCGTTGACCGGTTGCTGGGCGGCCTCTTACGGCAACCACCCCTGCTCGTCCAGCGCCCGCCTTAATTCTTGGGCGAAGATGCGGTGGCACTTTTCATTGGGATGGTGATCGGCCGGGTGTGCGATGCCGGCGTCGCCCATCAGTCCGGCGTCCGAGATCGGTCTGGCAACGTCAAACGCCGGTATGCCTGCCGCTTGCATCGCCGGAAGCACCTCGCGAACCATCTGCTCCCATTCCCAACCGGGCAAGGCGTTGAAGACGCCCACCACAAGTCGTGCGTTGTGCGCCCGACACGCCTCGTGAATGCGAAGCAGGTAGTCGATCGCCTGCTGGTAACCGTGCTCCCGGATGAATTCCGACATGGCTTGTATATATCGGCTGACTCCCTCGGGGCCGGGCTGGTTGTTGAACTCGGCTTCTTGGGCCATCGTCGCCGCGTCGTTGTAGCAGAGTTGCACGACGACGATCTTGGGACCAAACCGGAAGACATCCTTGAGCAGCACGTCCAGTTCAGCGTCGAGGGCGTAGCTGGGCATGCCGAAATTCAGCACTTCGACCGCGGTTTTCTGGGCGCTGCGTCCCTCGCGGCAGAGCGCTTCCAATACCCGCGGATAGGCGTCCTGCTCGTGGACCCCGATGCCGAATGTGAACGAATCGCCTAAACAAGCGATCCGTAAGGCGTCGGAAGAAACAGCCTCGGCCCAATCGCGGTCGCGGAACCCGTGTCGATTGATATGGAAGTCGACAAAATACCGGGTGGCCGGACCGTTGCTTTCCGGGCGCGCGGGGTCCGTGACGATACTTGCCAGTTCGAGTTGGCCGTCTCCCGCGTCGGTGACCAGCGTTGGCCAGACCTCCGCTCCGTGCTCGGCAGTAGGACTGGCCAGTGAGAGGTCGCTCCACTGCTCGTCCGCCCGGGCCGTCACGTCAACGAAGCGAGGGCCGCCCGGCTCGTCGAACTTCAGCGCCGCAAGAATCCGTCGCGGCGGACGGGCGCGCATCCGAAGACGCACCGTCAGCGTCTGACCTGGGTTCACGCGAATGGGCTGGCGAAGGTTTAATAGCGGCCAGCGGGGTTGATCCGTCGCTCGAGTTTCAAGTTGCATAGTGAGCGAATCGCTTTTTTCGTCTTCAATCAGTCGGACGTAGCGGGCGTCGGAGCTCATGACGTGCCAGTGGGCAAGCAAGCGCGCCGCTGTGGTGTCGTGCGCGTGGAAATAGTCGCGCATGTTGTTGGCAAAGCGCTGCTGATACCAGGTGTACGGGTGCAAACGGCGCAATCGAATTGGATCGGGCTCATCCCCACCGCATAGCCAGCGATACTCCAGCGGAACCGTGCCCGATGGAGAGGTCGCCGGGCCGGAGGCCCCGGCCAGGGCGCCCGGAAGGACAACTGGGCGTGGCGCGATCATCCGCTGGGCCAGGGCGAAGGCGCCCGCCAAGCTGACGGCCGCCAGCGCCGCCTTGGTCCAGGGGCGATCGAAGCGATTGCGGCCAGCGGCAGTTTCGATGCGTGCCATAACGACTGTGCCACTTCCATCTGCCGCAGCCAACCGTCCACCGTAGTGGCGGCGTCTCGCCGCCATGGGCTTCGGAATGGATTTCTTCGAGGCAATTTTCGGCAGCGTACCGCCGCCGCTACAGGGATGTCGCCTCTCCAAATCGTGTCAAGCTAGTTGGTGGCTTAACGGCCTAGCCTATTAGAACCGAGACAACCGGAAACGAAAGCTCAGCCTGTCGCCGGTTTGCGAGTTCCGTGGCTCGCTAACGCAAAACGGGCGTCGCCAGCTTTCGGCCGGCGACGCCCGTGGACGATCTAAGCGGGTTGCTCGCGGGGGTCCTCCCCGAACAGTCCGTTACGAGCAACCCATACTGTTGCCACAGTTGTGGCAGAGGTAGCAATTGCCGTTTCGCACGGTGATCGCGCCGCAGTTGTCGCAACTGGGGGCGTCCGATTGGAAACGGGCGAATTGATCGCTGCGGTTGGCCACGCCCCCTGCTGCCGCCCCTTTGGTCGATACGCCGGCACGAGCCAAAAGCTGGACGTCAAAGGCTTTGGGCGTCCCGTTTCCGTTGCTTGCATGACCGTTTGCGCCGTTCTTACTGGGAGCCGCAGGGGCGCTTGGGGCTGCGGCCGTGGGTTCGGCCTTGGCGCCGCTGTTCTCGTCCGAAAGCAAGCCGGCCTGCGCTTCGCGATAGCCGGGGATGAAGGTGATCCCCAACCAGCGGAAGATGTAGTCCACGATGCTCTTGGCGATTTTGATGTCGGGGTTCTTGGTGTGCCCCATCGGCTCGAAACGGGTGTGCGAAAACTTGCTGACGTACACTTCGAGCGGCACGCCGTATTGCAAGCTCATCGAGACCGCCGTCCCGAAGCAGTCCATCAGCCCGCCGATGGTGCTGCCTTCCTTGGCCATCGTGACAAACACCTCGCCCGGCCGCCCGTCGTCGTACAGGCCCACGGTGATGTAGCCTTCGTGGCCGGCCACGTTGAATTTGTGCGTCACACTGCGTCGCGTGTCGGGCAGGCGCTCTCGGCGCGGCGCTCCGACGGCCTTGGCGGCCGCCTTGTCCCCTTCGGTGCTGGTTGAAAGCGGCTGACTTTCCTTCGAGCCGTCTCGATACACCGCCAGCGCCTTGAGGCCCAAACGCCAACCTTGCATGTATGCCTCAGCGACCTCGGCCGGAGTGGTCTCCTTGGGCATGTTCACCGTCTTGGAGATCGCGCCCGACAGGAACGGCTGCGCCGCCGCCATCATCTTGACGTGCGCCTGCCAGGCGATGCTCCGCACGCCATTGCGGGGTTGGAACGCGCAATCGAACACCGGGAGGTGCTCGGCCGCCAGGCCCGGCGCCCCTTCGATGGTGTCGTGCTTTTCGATGTAGGCGATGATCGATTCGATCGTCGGTTGATCGTAGCCCAGCGTTTTGAGCGCCAGCGGCGCCGTCTGGTTGACGATTTTGAGCATGCCGCCGCCGGCCAACTGCTTGTACTTCACCAGCGCGATATCCGGCTCGATGCCGGTGGTGTCGCAATCCATCACAAGGCCGATGGTGCCGGTCGGCG
>CAYWTU010000168.1:0-7555 GCA_964461275.1 uncultured Pirellulales bacterium
CTCGGAGTGGCCGGCCATCGGCCGCCACGAGCATGGCGTCCGGCACAACATGGAAGGGTCCCGTCGGTGCCAGGGAATCTTCGCCGACCCACTTGAGCGCCAGTTCCGGATTGAGTTCACGCCATCGGACATACACCTGCGTGACATGCAAATCGTGGGTGACCTGGTGGTGGGCCTTGATGAGGCGCCCTCGGGTAAGTCCGAACGCTCGCAGCGTGGACGTCGCCGCGACAAACACATTCACCTGCCGCGCCGGCTGTCGCCAACGTGTCCGAAGCTGACGGGCGATCAACGGGGCTGACGGGGGAGATTCGCCAGGGTGCCAGATCGCGATTGCTGATGAGAGTTCCAGTAGTGGCTGAGCTAGCACGCGACATTCGACTAGCCAGCCAGCTTCGACGATCTGACGGAGTCGGCGCAAGGCCCACTTCGTCGCCAGGGGGTGCTCGGGCCACCAGAGCTGTGCGGCTTGGACCGCCGTGATAAGCCGCGCACACCGAGCAAGCGTATGCAGGATGTCATCATCACGGGCGGTCATTTGGCATCGTGGTTGGAGTGGTGACGACGCCCCTTGCGACCTCTCGGGACAAAGACGCGTGGGCCGGTTTGCAGGTGGCCAGCACGAGACGACGTCAGTGAAGGGACGGGCTCGGTTGGAGAATCAAAGAGTTCCGGTGCCTGGCTGGTCTTCGGTTGCGAGCGGGCCGGTTCCGGCGGCGATGGTTCGACCACGGTGGCCGGCGCTTCTTCTGTTTTCGTGGGGGACTCGCTTTTGATGCGCGCTGCGACGACCTTGGTCAGTCTCGTGGCAAGCTGGCCTGCGGCACGTGACTCACTTTCGATGGACCGTCCTTGCTCCAGCAGGCGGACCGCATCCTCGACCCCCGCCAGGACGGCATCGCACGCAGCACGTCGCAGGAATTCCCAAAACGATTGCATCATGGACCACCGCTCCCCTGCTCCCGATAGACGAACACTTCGGCAGCCGTGGATTGAACCGCAGCGTGTGCTTTGGTCACAGCACTGTTTGGGAGCAGTTTGCGCGTCTGCCTGCGCGAGCCGCTTGTGTCGTCACTTGTCACGAGGCGATCGCTTACCGGGGAGGCGTTCCGCGAGAGAGTGACAATCAGTGAACTTGGTCCGTTATTCGGATAGGCGGGGATTTTTATGTGGGAATTCGCCAAGGCCAGACGTGGCAAGCGGTTCGGCGATTTGCGACAATCACGCCGGCGTGCATCTGCTACCTCTCGATGTGCACGCGCTAGAAAATGACAGGCGGTGACGAGAAACCGGCCAAGGAGGCGATGGCCGGTGCATCGATTGTCACGCAATGGCATACTTGGAAAACGGGCGATGGGCACGCCGCGAACGATTCGCTTTCATGGTCAAGAAGAGCCAGTCCTGGGCGAGCAAGTCGTCCAAGGGCGGCGCTATCTGGTGCTCGAACGCTTGAACAGTCGCCCTGGCGAAGCCTTGCGCGTCTTTGACATGCAGGCCGGCCCTGGGGGCGATTATCGCGCGCTCTATGTCTTGCCGATGTCGCGTGCGACGCAGCAACAGATCGGCGTGCTGAAGCGGCTTGGGGAGCGGGGGTCAAGTTTTCCGCGGCTGGTCGATTTCGCTCGCAATCGAAGCTCAGCGACCGCGGTTTTTACTTGGGTCCATGGGGAGAACCTCCGAACGTTCATCGACGCCGTAAAGCGGAGCAAACATTCGCGACCTAGTCCGTATGAAGCGACGCGACTCGTCGCCCGCTTGGCTCATGGGCTGGCGCCGTTTCACGGAAAACGGCTCGTGGTGCATGGCGATATCAAGCCGGCCAATCTGGTGCTCGCACGAGATCCGCTGCGCCTCGTGCTGGTCGATTTCGGGAGCGCGTGGCCCGTGGAAAGAACGCTGCGCCGAGAGCGGGGGGATGGTGCGACGGCCCCCTATGCGGCCCCCGAGCAGCTGCTGGATAACGGACTGATCGATTGGCGGGCTGACATCTTTGCCTTGTGCGTCGTGTGGTATGAACTGCTGACGCTGGCGATCCCGTATGACGGACTCGGGGGGCTGGCCGGCCTACCCGACTTTCGCCCGCAGTTTGCCGAGAAACTGCTGGCGCCCAGCGAATGCGCGAGATGTGCCGAGGAAGTGCCACGTGCCATCTGGCAGCGAATTGACGACACGATTTGTCGTGGATTGGCACTTGACCCGAATCAACGCTATTCGTCATCGCATGAGTGGCTCGATGCGCTGAATGGCATTCAAACCGCGATGCGCACTCCGGACTTGCTGAGTAGTCCGAACCGTCGACTGCTGGGCTGGTTGGAGTGGCTGTTGCCAGGTCGTGACAAGGAGTCTTGATGAGTAAAAAGGGCGGGGCCAGGCGCCCCGCCATGCAGGTTAGTATTCCTCCGGAAGCAAGAGTGTGGTTGCGGAGCGATCGGCCTCGGTGATGATCCAGAACTTTTTGCCGGCGTTCGTGTGGTAGACCGAGAAAAGTCGTAGCCCTCCGGTGAGGGCTTCGTTATTGCTCGCCCAATCCACGGGGCAGCAATCTCCCCAGTCACCACGAACATGGCGTGCCAGCGCCGCGATCCGCTCCTCGTGGGGCACTTCGTTCAGTGCGCCTGGGGTTGCCACGATTTGCCCCAAGGGAAAGTCAACGCCGACCAACCTCCTGACCTCTCCATCAGCCGGCGCCGCTTCGGCAGGTGGTTCCAACGCGACTTCCTGAATCATGGGTTCGGCGATTTCCCACCAATTCACTTCCGACAAAGCGCCATCGATCAGGTCGGCAAATAGGTCGGTGTCCCCTTTCCCGAAATCTTGGCCGCCAGCAGGGATGAAATCAGTGGAGTAAGGCCTTCTCCCAGCCTGGCGGCTGCGGCCGCGGGAGAAGTGCGTCATGTCAGCGTTTTGGAATCGAAACTGGAATTCGCAACAAGATGGTCGGCCCCAAGGCGACGGTGGCCGCGACGAGTCGGCCAAGCTGAATGAACAGCTCGCCGGCGCCGACTTTGTAGACTCGGTGGACTTTGAAGACTTGGCCGACTTGGAAGCCCCGGCCGACTTCGATGAACCGACCGGCCTTGAAGACGGATTCGACAGGGAAGACCCGACTGAGTTTGAGGAGTCGTTCGACTCCGGCGAACTACCCGAGCCTGACGGCCGTGACAGCAGTGCTGTCGCCGACAGCAGGGCCGACACGGGCCCCGTCGGCATGGACGACGATGCGTCGCCACGCCGCGGCAACTTCGATGTTCAGTCAGACGACGATGCTCAAGGCGATGGCGACGAGCCGCAGGCGCCGGCCCGCGCTCGGATGCCGGCGAGCGCCCCTCGGCCCAACCCGCGCGAGATGAAGTTCGCCGGCGGCCCGTCCGACAACGACGCCAGCGACAAGGGAGCCTTCGGCGGCGGCGCCTCGGGCGTCGAACTTTCGCGGCGGCCGCTGGGTTGGAACGGCAAGCGGCCCAAGGGCCGCGCGCTGGTCAAGCCGGACGAAGTGCGGCTGGCGTTCTCGCCGCACGAGCGGCTCTTGATCCTCGACACCTGGCAGCGCAGCGGGCTGCCGGCCGGCGATTTCGCCCCGCTGGTGGGCCTCTCCAAGCACACCTTATATATGTGGAAGAAACGGTTCGCCGAATACGGTCCGGCCGGGCTGGCTGAAAAACCGCGGGGCGCCAAGACCGGCAGCAAACTGTCCGAGGTCACGCGGCGAACGATCGCGATGCTCAAGCAGCAGCATCCCGACTGGGGTTGCCAACGGATTAGCGACGAGCTCGTGCGCGGGCCGGCCCTGGCGGCCAGCCCCAGCGCGGTGGCCCGCGTGCTGCACGAAGCGGGCTATCAGATGGAAGAGCGCGTGACCCGGCCGCATCCCGACAAAGTGCGACGGTTCGAACGGGCCAAGCCGAATCAGATGTGGCAGACCGACCTGTTCACGTTCGTCTTGAAGCGGCAGAACCGGCGGTTGCACCTGGTCGGCTTCTTGGACGACCACAGCCGATTCGTCGTCGGCTACGGCCTGCACGCCAGCGCCAGTAGCGCGCTGGTGCTCGAGGTGTTGCGAGCGGCAATCACTTCATATGGTCCGCCGCAAGAAGTGCTGACCGACAACGGCCCGCAGTACGTCACCTGGCGGGGCAAGAGCCAGTTCAGCAAAGAGCTGGAGCAGCAAGGCATTCGCCAAGTCGTCTCGCGGCCCCGCCATCCGCAGACGCTGGGCAAGGTCGAACGGTTCTGGGGGACGCTGTGGCGCGAATGCCTCGAGCGGGCCGTGTTCCTGGACCTGGAAGATGCGCGGCGGCGGATCGGTCTGTTCATCGACCATTACAATTTTCAACGGCCGCATCAGGGGCTGGACGGCGCCACGCCGGCCGATCGGTTCTTTCAGGCGGCGCCGACCGTGCTCGGCATGCTCAAAGAGCGGGTGGCGGCCAACGCCTTGGAACTAGCGAGGCAAGGCCTGCCTCGCGCGCCGTTCTACATGACGGGCCAGGTGGCGGGCCAGCCGTTCAGCGTGCATGCCGAGGGCGAGCGGGTGTTTCTGACCCGCGCCGGTCAACCGCGGCAGGAAGTCGAACTGGTGGGGCCGACTTCTGCAGAGGAGCATGAGCTGCCCGCGGCGCTCTGTCCGCACGCCGCGCCAGAAAGCGGCGACGAGACGGTGTCGGAAGATTCCATGCCGCCCGGCGTTTCGTGGGCCGACGAAGCGCCGCCGCTGCGCAGAACGCCGCGAACCAGCGAGGCGCGTCATGAGTCGCGTTCTGCGAACCTGTGAAACGGCGACCGCTGCGCGGAACGAGAAGCGCGCTCCGGCGGCGGCAGGCACGGCGCCGGAAAGCACGCCGCCGGTCTCCAATGCGCCGCCGCTAGCGGCGCCAGCAGCCGGGTCGTCATCGGTCGAGGAGTCGGTTGGGCCGTCGCCGCGCGCGTCAGCGCGCGGCGACGGCCGGCGGGCCGGTCCCGCGCCGCTGGCGGGCAGTTCGCCCGCGCGGCGGCAAGCGGCGTTGATCTTGGAGGTGTTGGCCGGCGTGCGGCGGCCGAGCGAGGCGGCCCAGGCGCTGCAAACGAGCCTGCCGCGGTATTATCAGTTGGAGCGGCGGGCCCTGCTGGGACTCTTGGCGGCTTGCGAACCGTCGCCGCGCGGGCCGCGGGTTGATCCCACGCGACAACTGGCGGCGCTGGAGCGGGAGAATCGGCGGCTTAAGCGCGAGTGCGATCGGCAGCAGGCGCTGGTCCGCATGGCCGGGCGGGCGCTGGGCCTGCCGCCGGCCGCAGGCAGCGCGAAAGAGGTCGCCGTGAAAGCGACGCGCACGGCAACGAAGTCGAACGGTTCCGCCGCCCGCAGCGAACCACCAGCCACAGCAACTAAAAAACGCCGCGTGCGGCGCCCCAGCGTGCGGGCCTTGACGATGATTCGCGGCCTGACGGACGACGGCGCGAGTTCCATCGACGGGCCGCCGGACAGCGTCGCCACGGACAGCGCCGCCGACGCAACGACACCTCTATATAAGGACAAATTCCCATGACCCGCACGGGACGCAAGCCGCAGGGGGCCGCCTTGGTCGACTCGCTTTTTGGCTCCGACCATGCCAAAGCCCGGCTCAAACTGTTCTTGCAAACCTTGGCCGGTGAACTGACGGTCGACCAGGCCTGCGAAAGACTCGACATCTGGCCGTCGAGGTTCTTCGACCAGCGCAACGCCTGGCTGCACGAAGCGCTGGCGCTGTTGGAGCCGCGGCCAGTCGGTCGACCGCGGCACGAACCGCCGGCCGCGTCGCCGGAAGAAGTCGCCGCGCTGCGGCAGCGGGTGCAGGAGCTTGAGACCCGCGCGGCGGCCGTGGAAGCGCAGGCCGAACTGGTCCGCACGTTGCCGCACGTGGTGGCCCGCGCCGCTGCGCCCAAAAAAACGCCGCCGCCGTCGTCGTCACAGAGTCCATTGTCGCCGCAACCATTGCCACTCACCCCGTCACAGAGCGCGTCGCCGCCGCGTCGCCCGAGGTAATCACGATGTCCCCCGCACGTCGACAGAAACATCAGCGGCACCGCGAGCGCCGCGCGGCCGAGGCCTGGGCCCGCTGCCAGGTGGCGGCCGTTTGTGACGCTGTGCAGACCTGCGGCGTGCCGGTCGTGCACGTCACGCGGCGGCTCGGGCTGTCGGAGCGGACGGTGCGCCGTTGGCGAAGGCAGGGACACAAACAGGCCGCGCGGCGCGGCCGACCGCCGCTGCCGGCCACGCGCGACGAGCGCTGCGCCGTGTACCGGTTTCTGAAACAGCGCGGCCCCAGCACGCCGCTGGCCGCCGTGCGCGTCGAGTTTCCCACGCTCCGCGTCGCCGATCTGCGCAGCATGCTCAAACGCTATCGTCGTCTGATGCGCCGCAAGGCACTGCGGCGGCAGAGCCGCCTGGAATGGCGCCGGGCCGGCGCGGTGTGGGCGGCCGATTTCAAAGAGCGCCGCGAGCCGCTCGAAGGCCGCTACGGCTGGATTCTCTCGATCAAGGACTTGGGCAGCGGCAGTCAGTTGGCCTGGCAGCCGCTGGTCCAGGCCACGGCCGAGTGCGTGCAAGAGGTGTATGCCCAGTTGTTCGCCCAGCATGGCCCGCCGCTGGTCTTGAAGAGCGACAACGGCGGGCAGTTCAAGGCCGACGACACGAAGGCCTTGTTGGCCGAGTATCACGTCTTGCCGCTCTATTCGCCCAAGCGGCGGCCGGCCTACAACGGCGGCGTCGAGCGGGCCAACGGCCAGGTAGCCAGTTATCAGGAGGCGATTGCCGCCCATCACCAGCGGCCCGCCGGCCCGACCTGCGACGACGCCGAAGCGGCCCGGCAGATGGCCAACGATCTATCGCGCCCGCACGGATGGCAGGGGCCGACTGCCCGCCAGTTGTTCGCCGAGCGCGTGCCGTTGACGTTTGATGAGCGGGAAGCGTTCTTGGCCACGGTCGAGGCGGGCCGAGTGCAGGCCTGCGCACACTGGAACCTGCCGCTGAATGAGGAGTTGTCGCATTACGTTCAGGCGGCCGTCGATCGCCGCGCGATCCGCGACGCGCTCGTGGCGCACGGCCTGTTGGTGATTCATCCGAAACGCAAACGGCGCGGGGCGCAAGTTGTCGCGCCAACCGTGCCGTTGCCATCGACCGAGAACCTGCTGGCGCCGTCCCGGCCGGTCGAGGATCGCGGCGCCTTGCCAGCCAACCCGTCCGAACCCAGCGCCGTGCTGCCCGTGCCGGCCGGCGCGGGCGCTGATTCGGGCGCCTGCGATTCCGTGCCAGCATTCGTGCTTGCGGCGGCCGGCGACCCGGGTGACAGACGACCGTTGCCAGCGCCCGCGCTGGCGGCTTACGGTGTTTGGCGCGATAAAGATTCGCTGCCAGCATGTGTGCTTGCAGCGCCCGGCGCGGGTACAATGGAGGAAGCAATGTTCGAGCGCGCCCGACCGACGGTCGGCCGGGCGAACCTGTGGCGGCGCCTGCTCCGGCAGGCCCTCCACCTCATCCGAGGAGGCCCATTCCTCCGCTAAAAAAACACCCGCTAGCGGCCAGAATTAGGGATGGGGTACA
>CAYWTU010000169.1:0-7550 GCA_964461275.1 uncultured Pirellulales bacterium
CGGAATCTTCTTGGCCATTCCGCTGGGAAGCACGAACGGCCGCGTGCCGGGGGCGAAACCGGCCAGGAAATTGAAGCCCCGCGCGTCGCGATTGCGGCGCATTTCTTCGCTGCCTTGCGGCGGACGGACGAACACGATGATGTGATGCACGACGCCCAGATTGCCCGCCCGACACTCGGCCACCTTGACCCACTTGTCTTCAGTAAAGCCCGGATCGACCTCGAAGTACTGATACTCGACCGTCCCCTCGGCCTGCACTTCAACCGGCTCGTCGGCGATGTACACCACCTGGTCCGGTGGGCTGGGCATCAGCCATCCTTCGGCAAACTGAGCCGGCTCGGGCAGGTCTTTCGGGTCGCCCTCGGGCGCGCCGGCGGCAACCCAAGCGTGGATTTGCTCGCGCTCGTCACTCTTGAGCGTGGTGTCGTTTTGGAAATGGCCGAACTTCGGGTCGGCGTGCCAGGGGGGCATCCGCTGCTCGCGAACCACCTCGTCAATCATCTCGGCCCAACCGACGACTTCCTCATAATTAGTGAGCGCAAACGGCGCGATCTGCCCGGCTCGGTGACATTCCACGCAACTGCGGTTCATGATCCGCGAGATGTGCTGGCTGTAGGTCACGTCGGCCGAATCGTTGGGCTTGCGAACGCGACCGATGAGGCAGCCCGGGGCCTCGGTGTTGGCCTGCGCCACGGGTTTGTTGGAAAGCATCGCCGTCAACGCATCGGCCAGGTGCCGCTGGCCAATCTGCGGCTTGGCATACCCGGAGGTGGCGCCTTGGCCGTATTGATCGTCGATGCGGCCGGCATAGCGAATCGTGCGCTGGCCGTCGAGCACGAACACTTGCGGCGTGCGCTGGGCGCCGAACCGGTCGGCCACTTCGTTGCCCGTGTCCTTGAGAATGGGGAACTCAATGCCGTGAATCCGCGCATAGGCGGCGATTTCGGTGATGGAATCTTGGCGATTGGAATTCACGCCTACGAACGCCACGCCCTGCGGCTCAAATTCCTTGGCCAACTCCGCCAATCGCGGGCCGTACATCTTGGCCAGCGGACAATCGCAACCCAGGAACGCGACCACCACCAGCTTGGCGTCCTTCCACTCGGTCAGGTTGTGGTCCTTGCCGCGGTAGTCCTTTAACGTCAGGCCGTCAATTGTCTGGCCTATGGCCGGGCTAGTCGCTGAAGTCCGCTGCGGTGTCGCTTCGGCGGCAACGACGGCGCCAGTGACGAGTGTCAAACCCAGCAGCGCAAGCAAGTTTCTGCGGAACATGACCGTGGTTCCTTGGATGAACGAAGTTGAGACACGCATGCCGACTGTGGAGCAGCGGCGGACCAACCAGCCTGGTCGAAACCATCGCTCGCCAACTTTCCCATCCATGATACTCGTTTCGGACGCGAACGGTTTTACCGTGACTGGCTATTTGAACCGCCGCACCTAGACAAGTCGAGACGAACTACTGCAACCCCGTAGATATCGGGCGGCAGAGGTCGGGCTGCGGGTCTTCGCCACGGCAACCGTCGTAAATCGTTCTTGTTGACCCTAGTTGACAGCCGTTTGAAGCCTGCATTACATTCCCTAACTTCTTACGTGGAAGCAAGTTGAAGGCAATTCAGCATAGGACAAGAAAACATGGCGCGAACTGTGCTCTCAAATGTCTGCTGCCCAACCCGCCCGGCGATTACCGCACTGGTGGGGCTATCACTGAACCTGGGGCTCGCTGCGCCGTGCGGCGCTGCCGAACAGGCGCCGGCCGCCGTCAGCGGCGGAGGAGGCGTGCTGATCGCCTTCTTCTGGCTGCTCGCTGCCGTCAGTTCGGTGGCCGCTCTCTACCAAGCCTACCAGTTCTATCAATTCATGAAGAACTCGGACGAAGGGACGCCGACGATGATCGAAATTGCCGGCTTCGTCCGTACCGGCGCCAACGCCTACCTGCGTCAGCAGTACAAAGTGGTGACGGTATTCTTCGTGGTTATCGCGGCGCTTCTTGCCTGGGCGGCGTATGGCCTGGGCGTGCAAAGCAAGTGGGTGCCGTTTGCATTCCTTACCGGTGGGTTCTTTTCCGGACTGTCGGGCTGGCTGGGGATGAAGACCGCCACGCTGGCCAGCAACCGCACGGCGGCGGGCGCCCAGAAATCGCTGAACCAAGGATTGCAGGTGGCGTTCCGCTCGGGCGCGGTGATGGGTCTGGTCGTGGTGGGGCTGGGCCTGCTCGATATCACGCTTTGGTTCGCCGTCTTGTATTGGATCGTGCCGATGTTCGCCGATCCGCTTTCGCTGGAAGAAATCACGGTGACGATGCTCTGCTTCGGGATGGGCGCCAGCAGCCAAGCGCTGTTTGCCCGCGTGGGCGGCGGCATTTTCACCAAGGCCGCCGATGTCGGCGCCGACCTGGTGGGCAAGGTCGAACACAGCATTCCCGAAGACGACGCCCGCAACCCGGCCACCATTGCCGACAACGTGGGCGACAACGTCGGCGACGTGGCCGGCATGGGCGCCGATCTGTACGAATCGTACTGTGGCAGCATCCTGTCCACTGCGGCGCTGGGCGTGGCGGCGTTTGCCAGCGGGGCGCTGATCAAAGACTTGGGCAAAGAGGCGACCGAGGCCGAGATTCTCAGTTACCAACTGAGGTCGCTGTTCTTGCCGATGTCCATCGCCGCGGTCGGCACGATTCTCTCGATCGTGGGCATCTTCTTCGTCAAGACGGGCGAAGACGCCAGCCAGCGGACGCTGCTTAAGGCGCTGGCCAAGGGAATCAACGTCTCCACGATGTTGATCATCGTGGCGTCGTTCTTGCTTACGTGGATCTTGATGCCCGATTACCTGATGGTGTCGATGAGCGTGGTGGTCGGTCTCTCGGCCGGCTGGTTGATCGGCAAATGGACCGAGTACAGCACGAGCGACGAATACGCGCCGACGAGGGCGCTGGCCGATCAAGCCGTGACCGGGCCGGCCACCGTGATCATTGGCGGAGTGGCCGAGGGGATGCTGAGCACCTGGGTGCCGGTGATCGTGGTCGGCCTGGCGACGATCTTGGCGTTTGGGTTTGCCAACGGCTTCAACTTCGCCAATCCGAACTATTTCGCGCTGGGATTGTATGGCGTGGGGATCGCCGCCGTGGGAATGCTCAGCACGCTGGGCATCACGCTGGCCACCGACGCCTATGGCCCAATTGCCGACAACGCCGGCGGCAACGCCCAGATGTCGGGCCTAGACCCCGTGGTTCGCGAACGAACCGACGCCTTGGATAGCCTGGGCAACACCACGGCCGCCACCGGCAAGGGTTTCGCCATCGGATCGGCGGCCCTTACGGCACTGGCGCTGCTGGCGGCGTACATCGAGGAAATCCGGGTGGGCATCGACCGTTGGGGGAGCGCCGTCGTTTCCACCGAGACAACCGAGGGCTCTCTGCACAAAGCCTCGGGGCAACTGTTGGTCCAGCGCGGCGCCGATGGCAGCCGCACCAAATGGCTCATCCCGCCCACGGAAGCCCGAAAGAAGTCGTGGGACGAAGTCAAAATCGAGGGCAACAAGCCGGCCGTGCTCGATGGCTTCGGCATCGTCAAGATCAACGACCGCGAAGGCAAGCTGGTCCATTCCGGCGACAACGAAGAGTTGAATCTGATCAACCTCCGTTACGCCACCATGCCCGACTTTTCCACCTACTACGATCTGTCGGTCATGAATCCCAAGGTTCTGGTCGGCATCTTCCTGGGGTCCATGTCGACGTTCCTGTTTTGTGCCTTGACGATGAAGGCCGTGGGCCGCGCCGCCAAGGGGATGGTCGAGGAGGTCCGCAGGCAGTTCCGCGAGAAGCCGGGAATTATGCAAGGAACCGACAAGCCCGACTACGCGGCGCCGGTGGCCATCAGCACCAAGGCGGCGCAGCGGGAGATGATCTTGCCAAGCGTGTTGGCGCTGGTGACGCCGGTGGCGACGGGCATCGTGCTGGGAGTGGGGGGAGTGATGGGTCTGCTGGTGGGTGGCGTGACCACCGGCTTTTGCGTGGCGGTGTTCATGGCCAACGCTGGCGGCGCTTGGGACAACGCCAAGAAGTTCATCGAGGCCGGCGCGCACGGCGGCAAAGGCACCGAGGCCCACAAGGCGGCCGTGGTGGGCGACACCGTGGGCGACCCCTTCAAAGACACCAGCGGCCCGAGCCTGAACATTCTCATCAAGCTGATGAGCATGGTCAGCGTCGTCGCGGCGGGCCTGGTGGTCCGCTACAGCCTGGAGGCGATGGGATATTTTTAGGGCCCAACAAACAACCTCTTCGGCTGACGGGCATCAACGGGAGTTCGAGGGCCGTTGTCAGGTTGTTTGGCGGCCTAAATGACCGCGCACGATCCCGGGAGACGCGACGATTCCAGACCGGTTGGTTTCGTTCGATTGCTTGGCAGCGCACGCGAAGATGTGCCGTTGCCGATTCCGACCCCCCGTCAGTGACGGGGGGCTAAACCGTCGGGGCCTGCGTCGTTTCATTAGCCCCCGGTCAATGACCGGGAGTTGGCGGCGTCGACTCGCGCGACCACTGCCGCCTGACCGAAACCGAATGGGCCGACGAACACGGCAGGACTCTCATACCTCCCAGATTCACGCGAGACCATTTAGGAGAGTGACGGGCGAAGCACCCGTGCTGGTTGGCAGCTTCCCATCGATCGTGGCGAGAAAACCATCTTCAGCGTATCTCGCGCAGCCGCACGCGCCGAAAACGGATGTCGCGGCCGCCGTAGTTTTGTAGGCCGATGTGGCCGCTGGCACGCTTCAGGCCAGGGTGCTCGGCCTCCAAGGCCGGGTAGCCGTCGAGATCGGCGTCCAAAACCGGAACGCCGTTGAGCCAGACCGCCAACCGTCGGCCGGCGCAACGCACCTTAAGCGCCTGCCACTGCTCGGCCGGCTTGGCGGACCCCGGTTTGGCCGCCTGCACGTGGTACAAGCTGCCGGTGAGCTGCCACGGCTCGAGCTTGCCGTAGGCGGTGGTAAAGTCGTCGATGAGCTGAATCTCCATCCCCACCCGCGACGACTGGCCCGCCAGCGGCGTGCGCAGAAACACGCCGCTGTTGCTCCCCGGCGCCAACCAGAACTCCAGCTCCAACTCGAAGTCGGAGTACTCCTGCTCGGTCGCCAGCCAGCCTCCCTTCTTGGTCGGCTGCAAGACGCCATCGGCGCCGCTCCAGCAATCGGCCGGCTCGCCCACCACCCGCCAACCGGCCAGGTCGCGGCCGTTGTACAGCGGGCGCCACTCGTCGGCGCGCAAGTCCACGCTAAACACCGTCATGGCCACGACGATCGTTCCGCAGCGACGAAGCATGGCCGGACCTTTCGCGGACGTCACGAGCGCAATTACGACAACAATCGGCCCAGTTCGCTCTTGATCCGCTCTTCGATCTGGCCTCGGAACATCATGGCCGCCAGCGGAATCTTGCTCTCGATGTGCACCGCCTCGTCGGCCACCTCCATATTGCCACTGGTGGAAAAACCCATGGCGCTGAACGAATAGGCCACGGCCCGCTCGGTCCAATCCTCTTGCAAGTTGGAAACCTGATGGCCGTGCTTGGCGCGCACCTCGTCGATGATCGTCCGAATCCGCTCCATTGCCTCTTCGACGGTCAGCGTATGCGGAACGGAAACTTTCAAACTAGGCATGGCGTCACCCGATTTTTTTCTTAAGTTCGTCGAGCAGCCGCACGGCGTGGCCGATCTCTTGTTTCTGGCGCTCGGGCTCTTGGGGAATTTCGCGTTCGATGGTCAACGGTCCGCGGTAACCCAGCTCGTCGAGCGTGCGGAGATACGATTCCATGCCCACCTCGCCTTCGCCCAGCGGCATCTCGGTTCCCCACTGTTCACCCGGCCGGGCCGCCCAGCGGGCGTCCTTCATATGAACGCTGCGGACGAACCGACCGATGCGCCGCAGGGCCGGAATCGGCTCCCCGGTTCCATACAGAATCATATTCGCCGGGTCAAAATTGACGAACAAATTGTCGCGCTGAACGTCGTCGATAAACTGTTCGAGCGCCTCGGCCGTCTCCTGTCCCGTCTCCAGGTGCAAGCTCTGCCCGTTCCCCCGGCAGTGATCGCACAGCTTACGCGTGACGTCGACCACCTCGCCGTACAGCGGCAACTGGCGATCGTGCGGCACGAACCCCAGATGCAGCGCCACAACGTTCACCCCCAAAATCTGGGCAAAGTCGGAGATTTCCAGCATCTCCTGTGTCCGCGCGGCGCGGGTGGCCGGTGGAACCAGCCCCACGGTCTTGGCCACCGTAGGGATGTCGGCATAGCTTTCGCCCATGAACCCGCCGAAGACGGCGGTGACCGTGATGCCGGCCTCGCGACAGCGGGCCAGAAACGCCTCGGCCTGCGGCTTGGTCCGCATGGGCTTGCTGGGTGTGTGCAACTGAATGGTCGGGACACCTAGTTCCCGCGCCACTTCCAGCTTGACCCCCAGCCCGTGATCGAGACTGGCAAAGACGCCGATGGGCCATTTTTCCATGTTGGGAGTTTCCTGGCTTTGAAATTGGAGCGCAGCAAGTATGTTCGACTTTGGTTCAACCGACAAGGAGGTTCAGGTGTTGGCCAAGAACATTGAACGAGCACTGTCGGCGGCGGCCTCTCCAGCGAGACGGAATAGACGAATCTCGCTCATCCCACTACCTCCGGCAGCAAGAGGACGATGACTATTTTCAGTTCGGCGATTTGAGCCTCGATCTCCTCCAGCGGTTGCCGCGGGACATCATTGTAAAAGCGCCGGGTGAGCGAAATCTCATAGCCGATGCGGCAATTGCTTTCCTTAGAGGGGCCGGGCGTCATCACGAACCACTTGCCAATCGCTCCTCGATGAGCCGCCATTCCGCCTGCAAGCCAAGGCGCCCGATCCAATCGGTCAGGTACACGTGATCGATGCGGTTCCCTTGCACTTTCAGAATCCCGACAATGTCGCGAAGGTGCTTATCGGAGCCCCCCTCTCGAAAGAATTCGAGCTTCTTGACGATCACATCCTCGGCGGACGCGAACGTGATTTCCAAGTCGGGCAGCGCCGGCAGGCGGACGCCGCGCGCAAAACGGGATCGATCGAACTCCGAGTCGCTCGCGACCATTACATCGACCTTCAGCCCCGATGCGGGATGGATAATGTTGAAGGTAAAATGGTCGCGCGCGGCTTTTCGCGCCGCCTCGATCGAGCAAAAGTACTCTGGAGGCGGAAAGGCGGCGCAAAGCGCCGGCACTTGCGATTCGCCCAGGCGCACGACGACGTCGATATCGTTGGTAAAGCGCGGCTCCCCATGGGCGATGGACGCAATCGAGCCAGTCACCAAGTAGGAGATTCTCAGATGATCGAAGGTCCTGTCCAGATGGCGCAACAGCTCAGCAGGCTCCATGCGACATCCTCTCCGCCACATGCGCGCGAAGCTCCGCTTCGGACCATTCAGGATGCTCGAACCGCGCGGTCCTCTCGATCAGACCGCAGGCAAATTGCCACATGGCGAAGGCCATCGCCAACCGCTCCGCAGGCGTCTTGGCCCGGAGAATCGCCGCCAAATCGTCGC
>CAYWTU010000170.1:0-7550 GCA_964461275.1 uncultured Pirellulales bacterium
TTGGGATCAGCACGGCCGACTGCGCCAGGGGTTGACCGACAATTGCGCGGCAACTGACCTGCCGATCGCAGGTTTGTTGGCCGACCTAAAATCGCGCGGCATGTTGGACGATACACTGGTGATCTGGGGCGGCGAATTCGGCCGCACGCCGACGGCTGAGAACGCCGATGGTCGCGAACATCACCCGTTCGGTTTCACCATGTGGCTGGCCGGCGGGGGCGTGAAACGCGGCTACATCCACGGGGCCACCGACGAATACGGCTGGCACGCGGTTGAGAACAAGGTGCACGTTCACGACTTGCACGCCACCATTTTGCACCTGCTGGGGCTCGACCACACCCGACTCACCTGGCGACATGCGGGTCGCGACTACCGACTTACCGACGTGTACGGCAACGTGATCCAGCCGTTGTTGGCGTAAGGCAACAATCGGCCCGTGGGTGAATCGGCTGTCCGTCGAACGGCTGGCATCGCACCTCGGCACGATCGCCTGCGGGTATAATGACGGGCGAGGGTTTCATGACACCAGCGGCATTTTCAAAACGCGGCGCTATTTCGGCTGGGCTGGTCACGGCCTGGCTGGCGGCGTGGTTGTGTGCAGCGCCTGTAACGGCGGCGGTGCGCGTCGGCTCGCCCGAAGAAGATCCCGGCAGCGACCAGGGAACCTTCTACCGCGGGCCGTCGATGTTCGTCACCCAGTTGGCTGGCGTGCGGCGGTTTCGCTTTCGCGATCAATCGGCCGTGGGTGAAGACCCCTTGGCTGAGTTTTCCGACGCCTTGGTCCCCCTGTTTCTCGTCGGTGCGGGGCCAAGAGCCGGCGGCTCGTCAACCCGCCAAGAGGCCCGTTTCCAAACGCGATTTATGGAGGTGCGCTCGACCGGATTGGGGAAGACGACGTCGCGGATCGCGGCGCCGGCGGTGGAAACGACGCAGGCCGTCGAGGTCGCCTTGGCTCAGCCGCTGATTTCCACGCTCGACGCCGACGCCCTGGAGCGCCGCCTGGCCACCTATCTCGCCTCATCGCGAGACGGACAGGCCGACGTGAAGCAAATGGTCTTGGCGGCCAGCCCGTCTCCCATCGCCTACATCACCGACCCCTCGCAAAGCGGTCAGATCACAGCCGCCATGTTGGCTGGCGCCGCCTCGAGCGCCCAGCTCTTCCCAAGACTGGGGCAATCGCAATCTCGAGCCCGCGGTGAAGCGTCGGCCGATGCGACACACGGGTCGGAGCTATCGTTGAACACGGCATCTCGACTGGTTCCCGAGCCGACGTCGCTTGTGATCTGGTTGGCATTGGCGGCGACGGCCGGGGCGCTGCGCCGCGCGGTGCGCCGATGAGCGGCTGGTTTCGTCCGGCAACCGTGCTGCCGCTGGCGCTGTTGGCGATGGCATTGGTCATAGGCGCGGCCTTCTGCGCCGACTGTGTGCGAGTTGCCGGGCAACTGCAAGCCAAGTTGGCGCTCGCCGACGAGCCGCTGCAGAAATCCGAAGCCCGGGTGGTGGAGCTGCTGCGCCAGCGCGGGGCCTTGCCGCTGGAAATTGAGTCGGCCCTGGGCCGCTACGACCCGGCAGCGCCGTCCGCCGATCGGCTCGAGGCGTTCGACGCCCTGGCGGGCCGGTTGCCGCTGCTGGATGCGGGACGCCAGGACGAGTCGCTGGTTCGCCTGCGGGACGAGATCAACGGAGCGCTCAACCGTCGCCGTGTGGCCCTCGAGGTGCGCCAGCAGCAAGCAGCGGCCTGGAATGCCTTTCGGGACTCGCTGCGCGGGCGCGTGGCGGCTCGGTTGGGCGTTCGCACATGACAGGTGCTCCCGTCCAGCGGCCAGTTTGACAATCCAGTCCCCAAAGATAGGATGCAGGCGGACGCGGCATCGTGCCGCTTGCCGTAGGTTTAGACGACGCAACTATGAAGCTCCGCCGCGGTCAGCTAGTTGGCCGCCGCGGCGCCATTGGCGACACGGAGGCTACGAACCAGCGATGACTCAGATCGAACAAGCGCGGGCCGGCGCGATCACGGCTCAGATGGAGTATGTGGCCCAGCGCGAGGGGTTGGAGCCTGAACTGATTCGCGCGGAAGTCGCTCGCGGCCGGATGGTCATTCCGGCCAACAAGGTCCACTTGACCAAGCGCCTCGAACCCATGTGCATTGGCGTGGCCGCCGCCACGAAGATTAACGCCAATATCGGCAACTCGGCCGTCACCAGCGACCAGTCTGGCGAACTGGAAAAGCTCCACACCGCCGTGCACTACGGGGCCGACACGGTCATGGACCTGTCCACCGGCAAGGATATCGACCGCATTCGGCAGGCGATCATCGACGCATCGCCGGTCCCCATTGGCACCGTGCCGGTGTACCAACTGGTGCAGAACCTGGGGGGCGACATTGTTGACATGAAGCCGCAGCACTTCTTGGACATCGTTGAGCACCAGGCTCAGCAGGGCGTCGACTATATGACCATTCACGCGGGGGTGCTCATGGAGCACTTGCCACACACGCTGGGGCGGGTCACCGGCATCGTCAGCCGAGGCGGTTCGCTGATGGCTAAGTGGATGATGACCCATCGCCAAGAGAACCCGCTGTACACCCACTTTGAAGACCTCTGCGACATCATGCGCCAGTACGATGTTACCTGGAGCCTGGGCGACGGATTGCGGCCCGGCTGCCTGGCCGACGCCAGCGACAAGGCGCAGTTCGCGGAGCTGGAAGTTCTGGGCGAATTGACGCGGCGGGCTTGGGCTAAAAACTGTCAGGTCATGGTCGAAGGGCCGGGACACGTCCCCATGGACCAGATCGACATGAACATCAAGAAGCAAATGGATATCTGCGACGAGGCGCCGTTCTACGTGCTGGGTCCGCTGGTGACCGACATCGCACCGGGCTACGACCACATCACCAGCGCCATCGGCGCAGCCTTGGCCGGCTGGAGCGGGGCGGCCATGCTCTGCTACGTCACGCCCAAGGAGCACCTGGGGTTGCCCGAGCGAGAAGACGTTAAGCAGGGAGTGATCGCCTACAAGATCGCCGCCCACGCTGCCGACGTGGCCCGCCATCGCCGAGGGGCGCGCGACCGAGATGACGCACTGAGCCGAGCCCGCTTTGCGTTCGACTGGCCCGAACAATTTCGCCTCTCGCTGGACCCTGAGACGGCCCAGCGGATGCACGACGAAACGTTGCCGCAAGAGACGTTCAAAAGCGCCCACTTCTGCAGCATGTGCGGACCGAAATTCTGTTCGATGAAAATCACCGAAGACATTCGGGCGATGGTCGACCAAGGCGGTCTTCCCACCCTTGCCAAACCCGCCGCGCCGCGGGGGCCAGAGCTGGTTGAAATTGCGCCGACCCGGCAAAAGTGATGCGGGCAATGGACATCCGAAACGCGGCGCGGCGTCTTACGGCGTCCTTGTCCTAAACCGATTCGGCGCCCCAAAACCGATTCGGCGACGCGTTTCAGGATCACGCCTACCATTGAGCGGCCATGCCGTTGAGCCGCCATGCCGTTGAGCCGCCATGCCTCTTGGAGTGCCCGCCGTCCACCCGGCCCCAGCGGCTTATTCGTCCCCGCCGCCGTCCGCAGCGCCCAAAACCGGTGCGCCCGCGGAGAGAATCTTGGTCTTGAGCTCTTCCAGCAATGCCGGGTTGTCCTCCAAGTACTGGCGGGTCTTCTCGCGTCCCTGGCCAAGCTGCACGTCGCCCATACGGAACCAAGCGCCGCTGCGGACGATCAGTTTGGCCACGATGGCCAAATCCAGCACATCGCCTGCGTAACTGATGCCGTTGTTATGCATCATATCGAACTCGGCCACGCGGAACGGTGGGGCCACCTTGTTCTTGACCACTTTGGCCCGCACGCGCTGGCCGATGACCTCTTCGCCTTCTTTCAACTGGCCGATGCGGCGGACGTCCACGCGGCAGGAGGCGTAAAATTTCAGCGCACGACCGCCGGGGGTCGTCTCTGGACTGCCGAACATGACGCCGATCTTTTCGCGAATCTGGTTGATGAAGATCACGCAAGTCTTGCTCTTGCTGATCACGCCCGTGAGCTTGCGCATGGTCTGGCTCATCAGGCGGGCCTGCAAGCCGACGTGCGAATCACCGATCTCACCTTCCAGTTCCTTTTGTGGCACGAGAGCGGCCACCGAATCGACCACGATCACGTCGACCGCGTTCGACTTGATCAACATTTCGGTAATGTGCATGGCCTCTTCGCCGTTGCTGGGTTGGCTGACCAAGAGCGTCTCCAGGTCCACGCCCAGCTTCTTGGCCCAGGTGGGGTCCAGGGCGTGTTCCGCGTCGATAAACGCGGCGATTCCGCCGGACTTCTGGGCGCTGGCCACCACGTGCAGCGCCAGCGTGGTTTTGCCGCTCGATTCCGGCCCATAAATCTCGACGATCCGCCCCTTGGGCAATCCTTGTCCGCCAAGGGCGATGTCCAGCGACAGACTGCCGGTCGGAATGCCATCGATGCGAATGGCCGATCCCGCGCCCAGCGGCATGATCGCCCCTTCGCCAAACTGCTTCTCAATCTGGGCCAGCGTGTTCTTGAGCGTCGGGTCGCTGTCGAGCACCGACTTGCCGGAAGGCTTGGCCCCCTTGGCGGCGCTCTTTTCGGAGGCAACCGCCCCGCGGGCATCGCCGCTGGGTCCCTCGGGTTTGGTCTCTTTTTTGGCCATACGGTGATTTAGCTTCGTGGCGGTGACCATCCGACTTTCCTTACTTGCTGACGAGGAAATATACTGTACGTCTGAATAGTGTATCGACGTACAGTTGTCATTGCAAGAGGAATTTTATGGATTTCTGTAACCGTTTAAATGCAAATGGGTTATGGAATCTGAAATAGGTCTCGATGAATCTCGGTCTGCGTCACGGCCCCTTCGGCGTGGGAGAAGAATCGATCAATTTCAGGGCGTTCTCAATCAACACCTCGCCGGTCATTTCTCCCAGAGAGGTCCGCGAGATGTACTCGTAACGCTGGAAGCTGCCGAAGTCGACCTTGGTCAGGATGTATCCAAAGGCGTCATTCGTGAGGCCAAACAGCAAGTTGTGGTCCCCCTTCATGTTCCGCTTGAGGTAATACCCGATGTTGGGCAACGCCTCGCCGGGAATGGTCAGTATCTGTGCGTTGCCGATGTTGACCACGTTGAGCCGGGTAGTGACCGTCTTGTCGTCGTTATGCGGATACTTCAACGGCGAACCCTGAATGATCATCCACATCAGCCGCGAATCGACCGGAAATTTGACCTGGGCCGCGTGGCAGGAGACGGCCGGGTCGGATTGCGGCTTGGCGTCTTTGACGATTCGCTGCGCCTCCGAGGCCATCAGCTGGCCAATTCGTAAGCACTCTTCCCAGGTGCGGGCGTCGTGCCAATGGGCCTTGAGCGGGTCGGACATTTTGTCCAGCAGGCGGTTGTCGGCGGTGATCATTCCGCCTTGGGCGCCGTTCATATACATGCCCATGCCGCCCAGGTCGGCTTCTAGTTTGTCGCACAACGGGCCGACCAGGTCCGGGCTGAGAATTCCCCGCTCGTTGCCGAGCACCTCGGGATGCACCGCGTAGTTGACCAGCGTGCCGATGGTCTTTCCCTCCGGCGTAAGCGCCTGAATCACGTTCATCCGTGGGTCGTACAGCTCGGGCGCGTAGTAGTTGTACGCGATCTTGCCCTTGGCCTCGCCGGTGGCGATCTTGAGCTGCGCCGACTGCATGTTGTCCAAGGCCTGATTCAGCGCGACGGCGGCCTGATTGCAAACGAAGTCCATGTACTTCAGATCGCCGCTGGTCTTGCCATCCAGGCCGGGAAAGCCGTAGCAGTCGGGCGCACTGTGGGTGTGCGTCGAACCGATCAGGATGTTGTCGGCCGGGATCCGCGGAACCTGCTTGTGCACTCGCGCGCACAGCACCGAGGGGAACCCGAGCAAGTCGAGCTGCACCACGGCCACCTTGGTCTCGCCCTGCTCAAAGACCATCGCACGGGCGGTCAGGTCGCCTTGCTTGGACTTGGCGGGATGGCCAGGCCCTACGCCGCCGGAGATCGGCAAGAGCGGATCGGGAGTAATGATGGCCTTGCCGACGCCGACCTTCAATTCGGCATGGGCGGGCACGGCCAGCAGGGTGGCAATCAGCAGGAATGTCGGCGCGAAAAACTTGAGCATGGTGAAACTCGCAGTTGGTTCTCGTTTGGCGTAAATGACGACCTGCACGGCAGGCCACGTGGCAACGCGATGACGATTATAGGGCACAACCCGGTGCCGTCGCGACCGACCGGCCGCCCCGCCGGTCGGGCGAATTTGACCGGCGGCGGTCGATGCGGGAAGATCGTGCCGGCAAACAAGGACCGATGCATGGCAACGCTGCAATCAACCGCCGATGCGTCCAGTGTCTCACGGCGGGGGCTCATGGCCTCGGCGGCGCTGGCCGCCATGATGACGGCCGCCGACGCCGCCCCGGTCGGGGCGGTCGAGCCCAAACGGCGTCCGCTGCCGGCGCCAGGAAAGTTTCCCATGCGCGTCGTGGCAAGCGCCAACGCATTGTCGGCTATCCAAGAATCTTATCGCCGCCTGAAAGCGGGCGACGACACGCTCGACGCCGTGGTGGCTGGCGTGACGATGGTTGAGGACGACCCCGCGGACAACTCGGTCGGCTACGGTGGACTGCCCAACGAAGAAGGCGTGGTGCAACTGGACGCGGCAGTTATGCACGGGCCGACGCACCGAGCCGGCGCCGTGGCGGCCTTGGAAAAGATTCGCCATCCGTCGCAGGTCGCGCGGCTGGTCATGCAGCACACAGACCACGTGCTGCTGGTGGGCGAGGGGGCACTACGATTCGCCAAGGCGTTTGGCTTTGAAGAAGAGAATCTACTGACCGAGTCGAGTCGAAAGATTTGGCTGTATTGGAAACAATCGCATTCGGATCAGGACGATTGGCTCACGCCGCCCGACGAAACGTTGGCCCCTGAGGTAAGAAAACACTTCAACCGCCCCACCGGGACGGTCCACTGCGCGGCGTTGAACCAGGCCGGCGACGTTTCGTGCTGCACCAGCACCAGCGGCCTGGCGTTCAAAATCCCAGGGCGGGTGGGCGATTCGCCCATTTTGGGCGCGGGACTTTACGTGGACAACGAGGTGGGAAGTTGCGGCAGCACGGGCCGCGGCGAGGCGAATCTGTTGAACCTGTCCAGTTTCGCGGCGGTGGAACTGATGCGCGGAGGCATGTCGCCGCGCGAAGCGGGGCTGGAGGTCTTGCGCCGCATCGCGGCGAAGACCGAGCCACGGTTGCGCGACAAGCAGGGGCGGCCCGACTTTCAGGTGAAACTGTATCTGCTGGCCAAGGACGGCGGTTACGCGGGCGTGGCGCTGAAGCCCGACCAGTTCGCGGTCGCCGACGAGCGCGGCGGGCGGCTCGAGGAGATGCTCGTGCTTGGGTCGTAACACCTCGGAAAACGTGGCGCCGCAAGAAGTGCGGAACGCAACGATGCCAAGCCGCGGCGGTGCGTGACGGTTGCTCGCTTAATCATAGTTGTGCGTTGCCAAACCGCAACGGCGGAGCCTCCATTCC
>CAYWTU010000171.1:0-7528 GCA_964461275.1 uncultured Pirellulales bacterium
CGTCGCCGCCGATCCATCTCTCGCGCAACGAAGCGGTCGCCCGCTTGCGCGGGTTCGCGATCGGGCCGGACGGGCGGCAAGCTTGCGCCGTAGTGCGTCCGACCGAACGCGGCAAACGCGATCCCCAGGGGCTGCTCGACTTGATTGACGAGGCCGCCGAGCGCAGTGGCGTACCGCGAGACGCCGTGCGGAGCGGCGGGCCGCTCGTCACTTCGGTGGCCGTCGACGAAGCGGCCAGCGCCTCACTGACTTCTCTCGGAATGTTGTCCGTGGCGACGGCGGTCGTCATTTCGTGGCTTTGCTTCCGCAGCCTGCGGTTGACGATCTTAGTGGTCACGGTCGGCGTTTTTGCCGCGGCCGTGGCACTGGCCACGGTCTGGTATTCCGGCGGCGAGATGAACGCCATCCTGGTGACAATGCCGCCGTTGGTGTACGTGGCGACCATGTCGGGCGCCATCCATTGGGCGAACTACTATCGAGACACGATCGCCGAAAGCGGCGCGGCGGGGGCGATCGAGAAAACGGTTGCCCATGCTCGGCTGCCTTTGGCGCTCGCCACGGGAACGACCGCGCTCGGGCTGCTTTCGTTGTCTGGCAGCGATCTCTTGCCGATCCGGCAATTCGGGCTTTATTCAGCCATCGGCGTCGCGGCTTCGCTGGTCTGGCTGCTGATCGTTCTGCCCCTCGGCTGTGCACTCTGCCGCCCCCTCTCGGCAAGCCGGGGAATACGACCGACGTCTGCCAGCGTCACGCACATGAACTGGTGGTCATGGGGACAGTTCATCTGTGGCCGACCGGGATGCGTCACCCTTGTGGTTCTCGGGCTAGCTGCGTCCTGCGGGTTTGGCTTGCTCAACGTGAAAACCTCGGTGACGGCGGAAGAGTTCTTCGGGGAGGACGCCACCTACCCGCAACACGCCCGCTGGCTGGAAGACCGCCTGGGCGGGATCGTGCCGATGGAACTCGTCTTGCGGATGGCCCCGCACTGTCGG
The DNA here is from genome assembly GCA_964461275.1 of uncultured Pirellulales bacterium. GTDB lineage: Bacteria > Planctomycetota > Planctomycetia > Pirellulales > CAYNRE01 > CAYWTU01. The sequence continues at coordinate 993 of CAYWTU010000171.1, forward strand.
CTCAATCTGCTCGAACGAATGAAATTGATCGAAACTGTGCAGCAAGGCGTTGCGTCGCTCGATGGAGTCGGGACGAGCGTCTCAGCGGTCACGTTTGGTCCCCGGCTGCCCGCCGCCGGCGATGGCCAGTGGTCGCTCAAACGCTCGGTGCTCAATCGCCGGTTGGAACGCCACCGCGAACACCTGATGCACAGCGGATTCCTCGCCGCGGTCGACGGCACAGAACTGTGGCGGATCAGTCTGCGCACCTATTCATTCCGCGGTCACGATCGACGCCGCCTTCTGGACGCCGTCAAGCAACGCGTGGACGCGGTCCTGCGAACCTATCGCGAACGCGGCACAGACGGCGTATCCGTCTCCTTGACGGGCATGGTGCCCTTGATTGAACGGGCTCAACGGTCGCTTTTGGAAGGCCTCGTCATCGGGCTTGCAACCGATCTGGTGCTCATCGTCGTCGCGATTGTAGTGCTGATCCGACACTGGTCGGTCGGTCTCGTGCTGCTCGTGACCAGCGTCGTCCCGGCACTGACCGTCCTGGGCGTGATGGGCTGGATGGCAGTCGCGCTCGACATTGGCACTGTCCTTGCACCCAGCGTGGCCCTGGGCGTCACTGTGGACGACGTGTTGCACTTCGTCCTTTGGTTCCGTCGCGGGCTGGCCCAAGGGCTCGATCGTCCGCAATCTCTCCGCGTCGCCTACGACAGGTGCGCCCGGGCGATGCTCCAAAGTTGGGGCGTGATCGGCCTAGGGCTCGGCGTGTTCGCGTTCAGCGATTTCGTTCCCACACAGCGATTCGGCTTGTTGATGTTCTCGCTATTGTCGGTAGGGCTGCTGGTGAACCTGTTTTTGCTTCCGGCGCTTCTGGCAGGCCCCTTGGGTCAAGCCTTGTCGCAAGGCGTCGTCGACGCGAATCGCACGCTGACTTGCCGCCAGCGGTGCGCTGCGCTTTGGTCGGGCTGGATTCCCTTGATTCCGTGGCGATCAATGACCGACCACGCTCGGGAAAACTCGCGTACGTGACTCAGGCGGGCGTGTCCTGAACGCCACCCCCAGTCGGTTCATCCTGGGTCAGCAGCCGGTGTTTCGGTGCACATGCTCCTTGGGACCTGTCGGAGTTGCAAGCGTCACGGCAACCGAGCGCTGCAATTTTCTACCGCCCCGCGCTGTGTTCTTCCAACGCCGTGTACTGCGATGACTTTGGCAGATAACAAGCCGAGGGTACTTGTCCTTTGGGCTCCGCCTTGGCGGTATTCGCGATTCGCACGGTCGCCATAAGGGCGTCCAGTTGTGATGTTTTTCAGCCCCATTTGATCGGCGGACCGGACGTGAACCACACCAGGAAAAAAACGCTCGCAATGGCGATAAACGCGAGCAGCGCCCAGGTGCAAGCGACGATCGCTTGTAGGGACCAGCCAAGCGGACCGGCGATTGCGACCACGCGCCTTGCTCGAACGACTCCAAACGCAAATGCACTTCCTTCTAGGAATCCGACGACGGGAAGGCTCGCGCTGATCGCCAGTTTCGATTGTTCAAAGTCGTACGGGTCGAGGAAACTCCAGCAGATCGCTCCCGTGACACCCAGTGCGCAGCCGATAAGCCCACCGCAAGCGATCGCGTACCACGATTCTCGCGCCCGATCCGGGTTTGGCTTGTGCGGGGAGTTCGTGGAACTTGCCGGGGTTAGGGACTCCCTTCGCCAGAGCACCTCCGCAATAATGGCTGCCAGCGCGAAAGGCAACGGAATCAAGCACCAACCGAAGATAAAGTACAAGGCGACTCCTTCCGACAAGCTGCCGGGGCTCCACCATTGCACCGGATCCAAGACATTTTGCCGGTGGACAACCAAGAACGTCACGAGGCTAGCGACAAAGACGGCGAGCGCCGCAATCCAAAACGTGCGACTATTCGGTTGAACGAACCGTTTCATGGAATCTCTCACCGCCGCAGGGTAACGGCGCTCAGATTCGACTATGCACCGGATGTGGCTCACGGCGTCGATGGCCGTCGATTTGATTGTACGTGTTGACTGCCCTTGCGCGACATGGCTATCACTTGGCTGCCAAATTCGCCATCTGTGGCTGAGTCGCGAATACGATATTCCTCGGCCGCGCTCGGATGCCCTCCCAAATAAGTTCGATCGACGTCCAGTTGCCCCGACTTGTTGCCGAGTGAAGTGAAGCCTGGCCGTTTTCGCCTGAATCGCTGGAATGCCGGCGTTCGGGCGCTCAAATGAGGGCGTGTCCTGTTCTCCCAGCGACGAGTGTCGCCTTACGCCAGCCGGACGCGTGGCCGCCGCATGCCGGACGGCCCCGGAACGATTCCACTCCCCGCGCCTCTGGCGTCCGGTGGGGCATGTGCTAAAAGAAGAGCCGCTGGGCCGCCCATTTTTCCCGGTACGCCACACTATAGGAATCGAACCATGTCCACCAACGGCGCTTTGAATCGAAAACTGCGAATGGCTTTGGTGGGGGGCGGCCAGGGGGCGTTCATCGGCCGCGTCCACGCCACGGCAGCCATCCTCGATAACCGAGCCACTCTCGTCGCCGGCGCGCTGTCGAGCGACCCGGCCAAGGCGAAAGCCTCGGCGCCCGACTACGACATTCCGGCCGACCGGGCCTACGGCTCGTACCAGGAGTTGATCGACGGCGAGAAGGCGTTGCCGGCCGACAAACGAGTCGACTTTATCACTGTCGCCACGCCGAACCACACGCATTTTGCCGTCGCCAAGGCGGCGGTTGAAGCCGGCTTCAACGTTGTCTGCGACAAGCCGCTGACGTTCGATCTGAAGCAGGCCGAAGACCTGGCCGCCGCGGTGGACAAGTCGGGCGTGGTCTTCGCCGTGACGCACAACTACACCGGTTATCCGCTCGTGCGGCAGGCCCGTGAGATGATCCAAAGCGGCGAGCTAGGCGAGATCAACGCGATCCGCGTCTGCTACATCCAAGGCTGGCTGCGGCGGCGCCTGGAGTTGGAATCGCAGAAGCAGGCCAGTTGGCGGACCGACCCTGCCAAAAGCGGCGCGGCCGGCTGCTTCGGCGACATCGGCACGCACGCCTTCAACCTGGCGCGGTACATGACCGGCCTGTTGCCGGAGTCGGTCAGCGCCCATTTGAAGGTCTTCGAGGCGGGCCGGCAACTGGATGATTATGGCCACGCGGTGGTGCGGTTTGAGAATGGGGCGCTGGGAACCGTCACCGCCTCGCAGATCAGCCATGGCCGCGAAAACGACTTGTTTATCGAGATCGACGGCTCGAAGGGGGCGGTGCAGTGGCGGCAGGAAGAGCCCAACCAGATGACGTTTCGCCGCAACGGCCAGCCGCACGCGATTTACACCCGCGACCCCGGGGCGCCGCACATGAACGACAGCGGCAAGGCCGCCTGTCGCTTGCCTAGCGGCCACCCCGAGGCGTTTTTCGAGGCGTTCGCCAACGTCTATCGCATGGCCTACGACGACATGGCGGCCCGCGCCGCCGGCGCCAAGTTCGAACGCGTGGCAACGATCTATCCCAACGTCAACGACGGTGTGGAGGGGATGTACTTCATTCAACAATGCGTGGCCAGCAGCAAGGAAAACGGCGCCTGGCTGCCGCTGAAACACGCTCGGGCGCGGAAGTGAGATCGCGCCCCCCTGACAGTCGCCGGCGCCTCCTCACCGCGGCAAGCCAACGGCGGCCCTCAGGTCGCCCAAGATCGCCAGGTATTCATCCAGGTCTAAACCGTCGACGGTTGCCTGGCGGCGCTTGCTGACGCCGTCCACCGCGCCGGCTTGGTGCACCAGGGCTTCAATCAGCCGCCGCTCGGACGCGACGTCGGCGTCGCGCAAGGCGTCGAGTTTGCCACGGATTGCCAGCGTTCCCAGCGCCAACGCATAGCCGCCCCAATTGCTGACGCCCGCCAACAGTGCGTAGTCGGTCGCCACACGGCAGGCGATCCAACCCGCAGGCCCCGTCGCGATCGCCCGGCGCAGCGTTTCCCAGGGAAAACTGCCGGCGCCAATTTCGTTGCCGCCATCGAGGATTCCGATCGTTCTTAGCTCCGGACGCACCTGACGCGCCTGTTCAAACAGTGTGTACAGCGGCGCATGGACGTCGCCAATCTGAGCGCCGCGCATGTTGTGGCAAACGCCCCGGTGGGCCGGCGGAACTTCGAGAATGAACGACTCGACAGGCGCCGCGCCCGACCGTCGCTGGGCCTGCAACGATTCGAGCGCATGGCTAGGCCCGGGACGCTCAATGGCCACCAGATGCGACAACCGTCCGCAGCAGCTTTCTTGAAGAAAGCGACGATTCCACTGGGCTACGTCCGCTTCCAACGCCTCGCCGGCGACCAACGCCGGCGGCAACTCCTGGACGCACGAACCCGGCAGGCCGCACAACGCCGCGCCGACGTTCAACAAGGGCGCGCCAAAGCGGTCGCTGAGCAGAACCATTCCGATGCCCAATCCCGCCAGCGCCTGCGCCAAGTACAGCCCGCCGGGAGGGCCGTCGGTCTCTGCCGCCGGTGGATCGGCGTCGGCGATGCAAAACCCAGTTACGATGGCCACGCCTGTCGCGCTGACAGCCAAATTCTCGGCCGCCTGCGCCAATTGCCCATGGTCGAGTGGCTGCCCGTGTGGGCGAAAACTGGCCAGTCCGCGGCCGGCCGGGTCGCGGTGCGTCAATTCCTCTAGGCGTTGCCAGGGGATCGTGGGCATGGTCGACACCAAGTCATCAGACGGAGGGTGGAGCGGAGCAATTAGGTCAACTTATCGGGCGTTAAAGCTGTCTCCTGGACCGCGGTTGACAAGTCAAGCTGTTTCAGTACAACACTAGGGTTTGTGAAAAAGTTCACAGACCCTTCCCCCCCGCGCCAGGGTCCTTGTCGTAATCGGTTCAGATTTATAGGTTTAGTGCCCAACAGACAACTTGCTCGAATCGCTGGAATCAACGGGAGTTCGTAGGCCGTCAACGGGTTGTTTGGCGACCTTTTAGTGCTCTTACCGTCCGCCTCGTAGGGCCGGCTGGCAAGCCGGCGGCCAATTTTTCGGGGTTTGTGACGCCGGGATCGACCGTATGGCAGATAAAAAGAGACCGTCGGTGGCCGAAATATTGGCCGCCGCTCGCAAGCAAGCTGGTGAAGCGGCTCCCGCTGCGGAGCCACCCGCACCGGCATCTGAGTCTACAGCACCTGAGTCGGCGCCGCCGAAGTCGTCGGCGCCCGAGTCTACAGCACCGCAGGCCGCCGCGCCGGCGAGCAAGCCGGGCGAGCGGCCCAATGTCAAAGACATTCTAGCCGCTGCGCGAGCCGGCAAGGCTGGAGCGGCCCCGGCGGCCAAGCCTGCCGAAAAGCCTGTTGCCAAACCGGTCGCGGAAAAGCCAGCCGCCAAGCCGGCCGGGGACAAGCCCAAAGTCGCTGCCAAGCCGGCTACGGCCTCGTCGGGCGCTCGCGACACCGCCAGCATACTGGCCGCGGCGCGCGGCGCTTCGAAGCCGGGTCCGATGACCAAGGCTGAAGCGGCAGCCAAAGCGAAACCAGAGACCGAATCGGCCAAGGGGAAGCCTGCAGCGGCGCCTCCGATGCCGCCCAAACCGGCCAGCGTCGCCCCCAAGGCGGCCAAACCGTCGGTCGCTGAAGATCGCCGAGGTTTTTTTCAGGTGATGCTCGGCTCGTTCCTGGCATTGGGATTCACTTCGCTGTCGCTGACCTCGGCCTTGTGGGGTCTAGGGACGGCCCGTTTCATGTTTCCGAACATCCTCACGGAGCCTCCCAGCAAGTTCAAAGTGGGTTTTCCGCCCGACTTCGCGCCGGGTCAGGTTGAGTCGAAGTTCGTGGCCCAATTCGGCGTATGGGTGGTGAACACCGAGTATCAGGGGCAGCCGCAGATCTTCGCTTTGCGGACGGTCTGCACGCATCTGGGCTGCACGCCCAACTGGCTGGAAGCGGAACAGAAATATAAATGCCCCTGCCACGGCAGCGGCTTTTACAAGGACGGCATCAACTTCGAGGGACCAGCTCCGCGTCCCTTGGAGCGGTACGCCATTCGTCTGGCCGACGACGGCCAGATCGAAGTCGATAAGACGGTCTTGTTCCAAGAAGAGCTGGGTCAGTGGAGCGATCCGGCGAGCTTCATTCCGGTCTAGCGACATTTTCCGCTGGCGCGGCGACCCGGTCTTCGCGAACGGGTTCGAGCGTTGAGCAGCCATTGGAAATACCGCCGGCATGCAGCCGGTCAACACCCCGCTATTTCTCGAACAATATTGGCAAGCCAGTTCGGTTGACGAATTGACACAAAGAACAGCGCCGCGATTCCCACAACGAAAGCGCCCATGGCATCGATTGGAGAAATGATTCGCGAGTCCCAGGTGTGGAAGAGCATCTTCCGGCATCCCATGCCGGTCGATCGCCGCAACCGCATCGTGGTGATGTTGACCAACTTTTTTCTGCACCTGCACCCGGTCTCGGTCAAAAAGCAGGGGATTGCCCTTTCCTACACCTGGTGCATGGGGGGCGTGACCTTTTTCTTGTTTCTGGTCGAGACGGTGACCGGCGTTTTGCTG
>CAYWTU010000172.1:0-7490 GCA_964461275.1 uncultured Pirellulales bacterium
CCTTGTAGACCCAGGGAAGGTATTCCGTGACGACCAGTCGTAGCCCCAGCCGCGGTTCCAACTCGGCCGAGGCGGTGGCGACGATCCGCTCGAGACGCGGCTTCCAAGCGGGATGCGCCGCTTGATAGCTGGCATCGACCAGTGCCAATAGTTTAAGAGTGCGAGCCGTTGGCGGCTGCTCATCGGCCAAGCCCACGTGCGAAGAGGTCAGCCAAAATATGCACAAAAAACCCCGGGCGCGGCCGAAGGGGGAGCTTCGGCCGCAGACCGGGGTCTTGAGATTCCACATTTGTGCATCGCTGCGTCGATCGGCAACGCGGACTATTACTTGGCCCGCTTGCCGGTGAACGGCACCTTGCCGTTCTGGTCGCCAAAGTCGAATTTCACGTCGCCCTTGTCCTCGTCGCCGCCGACGGCGACGACGTACTTCATGGTGAAGTCGTGGCCGTCCCGCTCGCGTTTGACGGAGAACGACAGCTTGTCGCCGTCGAGCTTGGCGTCGGACACGTCGGACTCACCGGCCGGGCCGGCGTACTTGCCGCTGAGCTTGCCCGCGTCGTCTTTCAGCGTCAGCGAGGTCTCGATGTTGCGGCCGTCGTCCATCGTGATGGTGAAGTTCCAATCGCCGGCGGCGGCATTGGCCATTTCCTTGCCTCGCTTGGCCTCGAAATCCACCGTGCCGGTCTGTCCGCCCAGGTCGTAATCGGCGGTCCCCTTCATGGTGTCGCCGGAATTAACGGCGTGAAACTTGATGACCAAGGCCTGGCCGCCGAAATCAACGCTGACATCGAAGTCCACGTTGTTGCCAGTAACCTTGCCGGTGGTGAGAGGAGCGGTCGTGCCGTCGATCCAGATGAGTTCGCCGCCGACCTTGTCGCCGTCCTGCGTCAGCTTGACGCTGGGCTCAAATGTCTGCCCGTCCGGCATGGTGGCTACGGCGTTCCAAAAACCGGCGACTTGGGCCACCGCGGTGTCGCGCTTGGCCTCGAAATCGACCGTGCCGGTCTGACCGCCCAGGTCGTATTCGGCCGAGCCCTTCATGCTGTCGGGGCCGGTCATCTTGCCGGCGAACTTAATCACCAATGCCTGCCCGCCGAAGTCAACGCTAACGTCGAACGTGACGTCTTCACCGGCCACCTTGCCGGTGGTCAGCGGGACGCTCGTGCCGTCGACCCAAATAAAATCGCCGCTGACCTTTTCGCCGTCCTGCTTCAGAACCACGGACGGTTCAAACGATTGCCCATCGGGCGTGGTTGCCACGGCGTTCCACTTGCCGGTCAGGTCGGCCACGGCCTTGGCGCGGGTGGCCTCGAAATCGACCGTGCCGGTTTGACCGCCCAGGTCGTACTCGGCCGAACCCTTCATCTTGTCGGCGCCATCGAGCTTACCGGCGAACTTAATCACCAGGGCTTGCCCGCCGAAATCGACGCTGACGTCGAACGTGACGTCGTCACCGGCCAGCTTACCGGTGGTCAGCGGGACGCTGGTGCCGTCGACCCAGATAAAGTCGCCGGTGATCTTGTCGCCGTCGTGCTTCAGGTCAACCGACGGCTCAAACGACTGACCGTCCGGAGTGGTGGCCACGGCATTCCATTTGCCGCTCAAGTTGACGCTCGGCTTCTGGCGAGTCCCCTCGAAATCGACCGTGCCGGTCTGTCCGTCCAGGTCGTATTCCGCCGTGCCGGTCACCTTGTCGGCGCTGACCATCTTGCCGTTGAAGGTGATCTTGAGGGCCTGGCCGCCAAAGTCGATGCTGGTGCCGAAGGTGAACGTGTCGCCCATCTTCACGACGTCGTTCACCTTGAACGATTGGCCGTCCACCCAGATGAACTCACCGCCGATCTTGCCGTCCTTCGCTTCCAATTTCAGCGACGGTTCGAACGTTTGGCCGTCGGGCGTAGTGGCCACCACGTTCCAGGTTCCGGCCACGCTGCCGCTCGCGGCAGCCGCGGCCCCGAGCCGCTTGCCGGTAAAGTCCAACGTGCCGACGGAACCGCCCAGGTCGTATTCAACCGTCCCCTTGAGGTCGTCCCCGCTTACCGCGCCGTCGAACTTCAGACTCAACTCTTGGCCGCCGAAATCACGGGCCACGGAAACGATCAGCTTGTTGCCGTCGATCTTGACTTCCTTGCACTCGGTCTCGGCGCCGTCGTCGCCTACGAAAACGCCGCTGGTCTTGTCACCGCCGGCGGCAATTTTGAGCGTCGGCGTGAATTCCTGACCTTCGGGCGAGGCGATGGAGAGTTTCCAATCCCCCACGGCCCCGTCGGCCGCCAAGGCCGTTCCGCCGGTCCCCAGCAATAATAATCCCAGACAAACAAGTCCCACGCGTCGAACGGATGCGCACGTCATAGCAGAATCCCATTGAGTAAGAGCACGGCAAACCGACTGCCGCTGTCGTCGAGCCCAGGGCGACCGCACCACGCGCGGCGCGCCACAGCCGTGTACCCCGAAACACGGCCGCAAGTTTTGATTCGTCGATTGCAACCGCCCCAGCGGCGACTGTCAAGGAATTTCATTGGAAATCACCCGATCTTTGCGGGCGATCGCGGCCGCCGACCGTGTCCCAGCCACATCGCCGCCAATCCCGCTACGGCTAGCGCCCAACCGGCCGGCTCGGGCACGGCAAGTGCCGCCAGGCTGGGTCCGGCCCGGAAGGCCAACCCGAATGGGCTGGAGATGCCGTCGCTGGCGTCGCCTAGCAGCGACCCCACGCCACCAGGGGTGAAGCTAAGAACGCGGTTGGTCAGATAGTCGCTGACCAGCAGGTTTCCCGCATCGTCAAACGCCAGACCGCTGGGAGTCGCCAGGCCATCGCCTATGTCGGCAAAGACGCTTCCCACCCCGGCCGGCGAAAACTTCCAAATTTTGCTGGTCAACGCGTCGGCCACGAAAATCTCGCCGGCCGCATTGGCCAGGACGTCGATGGGCGCGAGAAGGCCGTCGGCGTTGTCGGCGAAAACCGTGGTCACACCGTTTTCCTCGACCTTGAGCACGCGACTATTGCCCAGATTCGCCACAAACGTGGTCGTCCCCACCGTCGTCAGGCCAAACGGGCTGTTCAGTCCGTCCGCCGCGTCGGCCAGCGGCGTCCCCGCCCCGGTTGGGTCGACGCGGACCAGCGTATTGGTCAAATAATTAGCCACAATGAGGTTGTTCTTGCTGTCCATCGCCAGGCCGGACGGCACGGTGACGCCGTCGGCGGAGTCGGCAAAAACAGTTCCTACGCCGGCCCCGTCGAATTTCACCACCTTGCTCGTCAGCACGTCGGCGACATAGAGCTTGCCGTTGGCGTCGTACACGGTGTCGAATGGGGTGAAGAGGCCGTCGGTCGTGTCGGCGAAGACACTGGCGTTTGCGGCGCTGTCGAAGTTCACCACCCGGCTGTTGGCCAGCGACCCGACCGACAGGGCCTCGGGCAACGTGCGATTAACTTCCAATTTGTAGACCTCGCTATTGCTCAATGACAGGACGTACAGGCTGCCGTCGGGCCCCGTCTGAATGTCGGTGACCACGCCAAAGTCGGTCCCGATCCGCAGCGTGTTGCGCTCGGTCGTGCTGTCCGCCACAAGGTCAGCCAACCCGCCAGTAAGATTGAAGCCGGTGCGCGAGCCATTGAGCCGGGCCAAGTACAGGTCCTGCGTGTTGTTGTCGCCGATGATCACCGCGTTGTGATAATCGGGCCCGAGCGTCGTGTGAGCGCCGAATTGCAACGAGGTGATTCCGATCGGGGTAAGAAACGACAATTCCGGATCGCTGTAGGCCGCGCCCGGCAGCATCAGCAGATCGGCCGGCGCGTTTTGCGGATCGCGCGAGTCGGGCCCCATGATCTTGTTCCAACCGCTGTTAAAGCCCGGCGCCACCAGATTGACCTCATCGTACGACGTAGGGCCGTTCTCGGTGTCCCACAGGTTGCCCGTCACGGGGTCAAACGCCATGCCGAAACTATTGCGCACTCCGTAGGCGTACCATTTGTGAAAATCGGTCGTGGGGTTGGTTGCGAACGGATTGCTGGCCGGGACGGCGCCGGCGTCGGTCAGACGAAAAATGCCGCCGACCTGCGCCGCAGTGCTGGGCGTCGTCTGATTGTTTTGTTCGGCCCGGTTGCGGTTCAGATCGCCGGTAATGCCGTACAACATGCCGTCCGGCCCGAACAGCAGCGGTCCGCCGTCGTGATTGGGGCCGTTGGACTGCCCTGGATCGTTGGCAAAGGACAACAGCGTCGTTTCGCCAGTAAGCGCCGATCCGTTCCAGGTGAAGCGCGACAAGCGATTTTCGGTCCAGGCGGTCCCATCGCCTCCAGTCGCGCGGCTGTAGTACAAATAGACGAAGCCGTTGCTGGAAAAATTCGGGTGCAGGGTCATCCCCAGCAGGCCCCGTTCGCTGTCGCTATTGACATTCAGGTCGAGCACCGTGCTCGACACGCCGCTGTTGATGCGCTTGACTTGCCCGGTGGCTTTTTCGGTGACGAAGAAATCGTCGGGGCCCAGGAATTCCAGCCCGGTGGGTTGGCTCAACCCCGGCGCCGGAACCAAACTGAAAGTCAGGTTGGGGTCAGAAAATGTCTGAGCGCGGACGGCCGCGACCGCCCCGCTTGCTGCCACCAGCGCCGTCAAGGCGCAATACCAGCGACGCATGGAAATGTCTCCCAGAAATTCGTGTGGCGAACCCCTGCGATCGCGGCGTCGAATGGCGGACAGCGCCGACTCCGAAATCGTGTTGCACGTGAGCACGACGCACCACTGGCCCGAGCGCCGCACACGCCAAGCCCAAACCTCGGTTGGGCGCTGGCCGACAGATAAGCGCCCAGCAGAATACTGCCGCTAGACGCAGATTGCAATTTACCGCCAGCGGGGGGGCGCGGGGGGAGCGGAATCGGCAGCGGCTGGAAACGGAGACGCCAAGAACGGCGCTCGCGAGGGATCGGCCAATATGACCAACTGCACGATTTCGGCAACTGAGTCGGCCTTAAGTTTTTGGTAGATCGACTGCCTGCGGGCTTCAACCGTCCGAATGGCGATGTCCAAGCGGTGGGCGATGGCTTTGTTGGGGTCGCCGGCCAATACTCGGTCGAGCACCGCCACCTCAGCCCGGGTCAACGATTCCAAACGCCGCCGCACCTCGGACCGACGGGCCTCATCGCCGGTCGCTTTGCGGTCGGCCTGCAAAGCGGTGCGCACCGCGTCCCACAGTTCCGATTCCCGGCACGGCTTGTCGAGCAACGTTAGGGCGCCGCTGCGAATCGCCTGCACGGTCATGGGCGTGTCGGCGTGGGCGGTGATGACCAGGGCGGGAATCGAGATGCTGCGGCGCCGCAGTTCGTCGAGCAAATCTTGCCCGCTCATGCCTTCCATCCGCATGTCGGTGACGATGCATGCTGGCCGATGCCCGGTGTAGGCAGCCAGAAAATCTTCGGCCGAGGCGAAGGCGAAGGTCTCAATCGTCTCGTCGCGCAGCAGCGCCGCCATGCTGTCGCGGGCGTCTTCATCGTCGTCGATAATGTACACGTGAGGCTTGATCGCCGTATTCATCATTGGCCACCCACCTCAGCATGAGCCGGTAAGGTCAAGCGAAAAGTCAGCCCCGGATCGGCCCGCTCGGCCGTGATCACTCCCCCATGTTCCCGCACAATTGTACGGCATATGGCCAGGCCAATCCCAGTCCCGTTCGGTCGGGTAGTGACGAACGGTTCAAAAATATGCTCGACCTGACCGTCCTCCAGCCCCCGGCCATAGTCGCGGACTCGAACGTCCACCTCGCCGTTGCTCCGGTGGGCCTCAATATCCACGCGGCGGCGCTCGCTGGGAAGATCGCGGGCAGCTTCGCAGGCGTTGTGCAGCAAGTTGACGAAAACCTGCACGAGTTGGACCGCGTCGCCATGCACTTGAAGGTCCGGCGCCCCCTGCAGCCGCACCTCCACGCCGTACTTGCGCAGTTCGGCCCGGACGATCTCCTGGGCCTCGGCCACGAGGCGGTGAACGTCTTGCGGCCCGTATTCCTCGGGCGCCCGGCGACTGAAATCGCGAAACCGTTGGATGATTGCGCTGCTGCGGTCCACCAGACTCACGATCCGCATCAGCCACTGCCGCAGTTCATCGATGTTGGGGATCGCCTGTGCCTGGGTAGTTCGCAGACCCGCCGCGGCGAAACCGCGAATGGCGTGCAACGGCTGCTTCAGTTCGTGTGAAATCCCGGCCACCATTTCACCCAACAGCGACAGCCGGGCGGCATGGGTGAGGTTGGCTCGCGCATCGGACAAAGAGGCTTCGTTTTTCTGCCGGGCCGCCGCGTTAGCAAACATCTCGGCGACCAGCCTGAGCAACGTCAGGTGCGATTGAGGCCACTGCCGAGATTCGTGGACGGATACGAAGCCCACCACACCAATCAACCTTCGCGTCGCCAACACAGGCTCCAATACGATGGATCTCACTCGGTTGGCGCGCAGCAGGCGACGTTCCGCCGCCGCCTCGGGCGGGATGGCCTCGACGCGCGGCCAATAAACCGTCTCACCGCGCACGAATCGCGAAACCGACCAGCGAAACTCTGTCGCGGGCATGTCCTGAAACGGCGCAACCGTCATGGGCAAGCGCTCGTGACACCATTCGTTGTGGCACGACGCCGTCTGCAAATTCTCAGAGAAGACATAGAAGAAACAGCGGTCGACTTTGGTGAACCGGCCGATGGCTTCCAGCGAATGCGTAATTTCCCGGTCGATTCGGGCGAGGTCGCAGCGTATGAACCGAGCGCTCAGCGCGGCGATCAGCTCTTCAAACCGGGCCTGATACCGGAGCGCTTCCTCGGCCTCTTTGAGCGGCGTAATGTCGATGTGAATTCCGGATAACCGCACCACGTTGCCCTGCGCGTCGCGTTGCAATTTGGCCCGGCTCAGCACGGAACGGTAATTGCCGTTGCGGTGACGAATGCGAAACTGAATCTCGTACGGAGACATGTTGGCCTCGTCGACGAACTGGCGGGCATAGTTCACACAGCGCTCCCGGTCGTCCGGGTGCAGACGCGAAGACCAGGTGAAGAACGAGTCGGGCAGTTCGGCCGGCGTGTAGCCTAGTTGACGTTTCCAGACGTCGCTCAAAACGATGGCGCGCTCGTTGGCGCGGTATTCCCAGGGACCGGCTTGAGCCGCGTCGAGCGTCCAGTTCAACAACTCGAGCTGCGACTGCAACGCCGCCTGCAGGGTCCGGCGCTCCCACATGGCGCAGGCCAACGACAACGTTGAGAACGCCCCCACCAGCAGCAGCACCTGCAAGGCAATGTGTTGGTCGATCACCTCCAGAAACGACCAGCTCATCGCCTTCATGGCTGGAACCGATCGCAGCGCGATCACAGCCGCACAGGCCAAGAAACCCACCATGACGCACCGCGGCGTCAACCTCAGCCCGCCCCAGACAAAAACCGGAATCAACCAGTAACGGCGGCGCAGCGGGTCGTCCAACGCCGCGTCTGATTCGTCGAATACGAAGGCTGCGATCACG
>CAYWTU010000173.1:0-7488 GCA_964461275.1 uncultured Pirellulales bacterium
CGAGCGACGCCCCGCCCCCAGCGGCCGCGGCGGCGGCCGCCGCCGGTTCGCCCCGTTCGGCAAGTTCGTCTGGCAGGTCGTCCAGGTCCAACAACCCGTCGGAATCGACCACGACCATGCTTTCGATCACGTTGCGCAATTGCCGCACGTTGCCCGGCCAATGAAACGACAACAGTCGTCGGCGCGCCGGCAGGCTCACGCCGCGAATCGCCCGCTCGTGCCGCCGGGAGAATTGACGAATGAAGTGTTCGATGAGGAGTGGGATGTCGTCGGCGCGATCGACCAGTCGCGGCAGATGGATCGTGACCACTTTGAGCCGGTGGTACAGGTCGCTACGAAACGTGCCGGCGGCGATCGCGTCTTCCAAGTTGCGGTTGGTGGCCGATAGGATGCGAACGTTCACCTTCGTCGGGTCGTTGGATCCGACGCGCGTGATCTCGCCGTTCTCCAAGACGCGCAGCAGTTTGATCTGCGTGGCCAGCGGCATATCGCCCACTTCGTCGAGAAACAACGTCCCGCCGTGGGCGAACTCAAATTTGCCGATGCGATCGGTGCTGGCGTCGGTGAAGGCCCCTTTGACGTGCCCGAACAGCTCGCTTTCCAGGATGTTTTCGCTGAGCGCCGCGCAGTTGAGGGCCACGAACGGCTTGTTCTTGCGGGGGCTGTTCTGGTGAATCGCTTGTGCGACCAGTTCCTTGCCCACTCCCGTTTCGCCTTGGATCAACACCGAGGCGTTGGTCGGCGCGATGCGCTTCAGCCGTTCGACAACCTCGTTCATCTGGCGGCTGGAGCCGATCACCCCCTCGAAGCCGAACTTTTCGTCCAGCCGACGGTGCAATTCCAAGTTCGTTCGCCGTAGTCGCAAGCTGGCCAACGCCTTGGCCACGATCGCCCGCAATTGGGCCAGGTCGAGCGGCTTGAGCAAATAATAAAACGCCCCCTGGTGCATGGCCTGAACGGCCGATGGCACGCTGCCGTGGCCGGTGATCAAGATCACCTCGCAGTCGGGCTGCGTTTCTTTGGCCTTGGCCAGAATCGCCAGCCCGTCGACCTCGGGCATGATCAGGTCGGTCACCACCAAGTCGAACGACTCTTCGCCCAGTCGCCGCGCCCCTTCGGGACCGGAATTGGCTACCGTGCAGCGATGTCCTACCCGCTCCAGGCCCTCGGCCACCACCAGCGCGTGTGGCTCGTCGTTGTCTACTATCAACACGCGGGCAGGGGGGCCCTCGCCGGGCGCGGACGGCTCGCTGCGGACGCCGAGTTCATTGCGGACGCTGGTCATCCGGCCGATGATAGTCGATTGGCGGCGGCCGAACCAGCAGCGACGACGTTGTGCCGCAACTCGTTGGCGGGTTACGATTTCGGCGCAAGCTCCGCGGCCTGAAAGCCGCACTTGTTGTGCGTGCCGTCGCAGAACGGACGGCGGGCCGATTGGCCACAGCGACAGAGCGCCGTGTTGGGCTTGTCCGGGTTCAAGGGGAATGCGTTCCCTTCGTGATCCAGAACGGTGATGGGGCCTTCGATGAGTAAAGGTCCATTAGGGCGAACGCGAATCGTGACGCTGGACATTTGGAGTACTTTCCCGGGAAATAGGTGTTACGACATTCCGCAGCAATTTGCCATGGCTGGCGGCGCTACGGCTGAATGTAGCATCCCAACCGTTGGCGGCCCATTGGCTTGCGCCGGAGTCAGCCCCTCGGTGCCTTAGCCGAGAAAAGCAACCGGCGGAATTAACCTCCATTTCATTTAAGCTTCGTAACCCGGTGATACAAACACGAGCGGCGCTGGCAGAGCCATACGAATCCATCGAATTTCATGAATACGTTTGCCAACATGGTTGAATCCCGGCAACGGCTGAGCAACAACGAGCCGGCGAAAGCCCCCTGGGGGCGTGCGCATTACCGCAAGAGCGGACAATTCCCCCATTTCTGGGTATTCGGTCATGAACCATCCGAGTGCCCGCTGCGTCTGTAACATTGCAAGGATGCTCGCGCCCCGACGCATGGAGGTCAGGAGGGAGTCAAAGGGGCGCACGCGAGATCGGAACCGCATTGAAGAAGAGGGGGGGATCCGCCATGCGACGCAACCAACCGCAGCATCGCGAAGACGCACTGAGCATCCTGCACGGCCACCGCACCCAGGCCGACGCGCTACCCCAGGAGTTCACCGAGTTTGGCTACTGGATTGACCGGCAGTTGGCCCGGCTGGAGGCCCGTTATTACCGAGCCGCACAGCCATCGCCAGGCAGCGGTTCGGTATTGGTGCTTCCGGAAGCGGGCGGCGACGGTATTCGCCGAATTAGTTAACCGCAGGAAGGGCGTTGGATTTGTGCGGTCCTTGCGCCGGCCTAGAATGCCGGCATGACTTCCGCCGCGTCTGAAACGCCCCCATCAACTCCGCGCGATTCTTCCGCGCATCCAACTCCCAACCAAGCACGGGTCGCCCGCGATCTGACCGTCTTGGCGCTGGCCACGGTCGCCTGCCTGGCGCCACTGTTGAACAAGGCGCTTGACACCGACGACACGCTGTTCGTGTGGTCGGCGCAACAAATTCAAAAGCGTCCGCTCGATTTCTACGGCTTCGAGGTGAATTGGGGCCTGACCGTCGTGCCGATGCACCGGGAGACGAAGAACCCTCCCTGGGCCTGCTACTACCTGGCCGCTGCCGGATCTCTCATGGGTTGGAGCGAGGCGGCACTGCACTCGGCCATGTGGGTTCCCGCGTTGCTGGCGATCTGGGGAACGTACGCGTTGGCGCGCAAGTGCGGAGCGCCCCCCCTTTGGTCGGCGCTGGCGACCTTGGCTACTCCTGTGTTCTTGGTCAGTGCGGGGATGCTGATGTGCGACGTGTGGATGCTGGCGTTTTGGCTGTTGGCGCTATCGGCCTGGATACATGGCCTGGAAAGGCGCCGTTGGCGTTGGTTGGCGCTGGCGGGAGTCTGCATGGGGTTGGCCATGTGGTCGAAATACTTCGCCGTGGCGCTTGTGCCGCTGGCGGCTGTCTACACCTGGAGCACACGTGGACTGCGCACGATCGCGTACCTGTGGCTGCTCGTTCCCGCGATCATGCTCTTGGCGTACGAATACGCCTGTTTCCAACTCTATGGCGCCGGCATGTTGGCTCAGGCTATCGACTTCGCCAGGGAAGTCGGCCCCTGGGCCGGTACTACGTCGGTGAAGCCCCTGGACAACACAGGGGGCACGCCGTTGGCGGAGCGCGTCTGGGTGGGCCTGGTGTTCGCGGGCGGTTGCTGCTTGCCGCTGGCGGCCTATCACGCCGTGCGGTGGCGAACCATTGGTTGGGCGTCGGCAACGTTTGCTGCGACTCTCGTTGGCCTGACACTGTATGGCGTTGAACAGGTGGCCCACTACTGGATGTGGCCGAATGGTCGGCTCGATCTTTCGATGCACCTGCACCAGACGCTGTTTGGAATTGTCGGCGCCGTGCTGGCGATTCATGCCGGTTCGACGCTTTGGCGGCGTCGCGACGCGGTCACGCTGTTGCTGGCGATCTGGCTCGTGGGGACGCTGGTGTTTGCCGCCGTCGTAAACTGGACGTGCAACGGTCGCTCGATTCTGCCGCTCGTGCCGGCCGCGGCCATCCTGATTCTCCGCGACCTCCACATCCCAGCGGCGGCAACCTGGCAGCGGCGCGCCATGTTTGCGGCGCCGTTGGCGGCCGGCCTGGTGCTGTCAATGGTGGTGGCGTATGGCGGCGCGGCAACGGCCAACGCGGATCGCGAAATGGCCCGACAATTGTTGCGTGACTACCCCCCTGCCTCGGACCGCCCGGTCTGGTTTCAGGGGCATTGGGGTTGGCAGTATTACTTGGAGGCGGGTGGGGCGCGGCCGATTGACTTCAAGCGAGCCGTTCTGCAGAAAGGCGAGGTCATCCTCACACCGGAAGTCAACTCGAACGTCGCCACGGCCTTGGAACCGGCGACCCGTCGCGTGGAGGTTCGCATGGCCGACCAGTCGCGGTGGGCCACAACGATGTCGTTCGCGCGCGGGGCATCGTTTCACGCCAGCGTCTTCGGTCCGCTGCCGTATCGATTGGGGCCGGCGCCGCCGCTGAAGTATCAGGTCCGCAGTCCGCGCCGGTTGCTGACCATCAGCGACCAGAACTCGCCTCCAGGCAAGTCCCCGCGGCCTTAGCCCGCGCGTTCGGCTTACAGCCGTTCGGCCAACTGATTGAGGCGATCTTGCAGGTCCGCCAGAAGTTGGCTGGCGTCATTGTGAAACGATTCGCTCAGCGTGGCTGGCCGACGGTGGCTGCCATTCGGTTGCCGGCGACCAGACGCAACTTTGCGGCGTACCGGCGCTGAATCGAAGTCAGCGTGCAAAGGCGGGTCATCCTCAACGGCCTGACGCTCGGCCGTGCGACGCTGCGACCAGAGTCGTTCGACGAGCAACGCGACACCGAAGAATATCGCCCCTTGCCCCACCAGCGTGACGGGCAGGCCCACCTCCCAAAGTTCGTCGCGCTTTTGCACGATGGAAGCGACCAACAGCACGCTGCCGCAAACCAGCGCCGTCATGCCTGGCCAAAGTAGCAGCCACGCCAACCAGCCGCCTGATGCAACCGGAATCGATGCACGACGTGGCTGCGGGGCGGATGGATCGGATGTTCGAGATCGCGCGGGCTGTCCTGCATTCCAGGCCGGCGCCGAGCTGTGCCGCGAATCGACTCGCAACGGCCGTCGGGCAGCCACAGCGCCCGTCCGTCGCCGCAACGTCGCTTCCACGTCGCGCAGAGCGTCCTCGAATTGCCAGTCGATAAGCGTCGTCCCAGGTGTTGCGGTCGACGCCGCTTCGATCCAGCGATCTCGCAGATTCGCCTGTGAGGTCGCTAGGCCCTCCACCGCTTGATCGATCGCCGCGCTCAGGTCGCTTGCCGCAGACGCCGTTGCCGTCGCGCCGGCCCGCTGCGCGGCCACCTGCGGTCCAGGGGCGACTTGCGTGCTAGCGCCGGCCGTGCTGCACTCGGATTCCAACACGGCCCCGCACCGTGCGCAGGCGTAGCCCGCCGCCTGCCGCAAGGGCAGAGCCGGGACGTCTTGGGCACAGCTTTTACACCACATTGATGTGCGCAGCACATGCTGCGACCTGGGACCATGGGCCTTCGTCGCACAAGAATCGGTCGTCTGGGTGTCAATCTGTAACGATTCCGTAAACTTTGACGGCAGTTTCCCGCTCCCGGTCGTGGGACGTCGAACGTCCGTGAAACTGGCAAAACTGGGGGCCTGCGGCATCCCTGGGTCGCGCGGCCACTTCCGCCATTCCGCCTGCTGGGGGAGTGCTACGGGGCCGGTTCGGTGTTGTCCGCTGCGTTGGGACGATACCAGTCCTCGCGGAGCCAGTCGGCCAGCAGGCCGACCTCCACAGCAGTCAGCGTGCGCGTCTCTTCGCTGGCGGCGAAGGCCGGCATGCGATCGTTCGTATCGCGATAGAACCGCTCATGGGCCGGGTTGCCGATAAACTCGACCAGCCACGCCCGCGAGCCGTAGCCCGTCAAATCGGGCGCCGATCCTAATTCCCCGGCGTCGCGGTAGCGGTGACAGTCGGTGCAGCCGAGGGTCGACTGGAGAGCCTGCTGGCCGGCGGCGATCAGTGTTTGGTCTTGCGCATCTTGCTGGCGCTGAGTGGGCAGGACCGCTTCGGCCGACAGCGCCGCAATTCCGGCCGTCAACTGCCGCTTCTCTTCCTCGCTCCAACCGGCCACCGTCTGGCGCACAAAGCTGGCCATTTCCCCCTCGGCGTGCGCCGTGCGGCCGAAATAGTGCGGCCCCGCAACCTGCTCCGGATTCAGCAAGCCGGTCAACCAGGCCCGGCTGGCGAATCCCCTCAGGTTCGGCGCCCCTTGAGGACCATCGCCTGCCGCCTGCGTGGCCGCGATTTCTGAATCCAGCGGTTGGTGCGCATGGCAGCCTGCGCAATGCTGTGCGAACAGCCGTGGCCCCTGGGTAAGCGGGTCGCGTCGCAACAGCGACACGGCGCCCTCGGGCGGAATGCCGGCCGGTCCACTGGCCAGCTCAAACGCCCGCGCGGCCTGCTGATGGGCGTCGGCAACGGCGGCCCGATGGTCGGCGTCGGCGTAATCTTCTCGCAGGGCCATCGCCGTCAGCGCGACCACGCCGAGCAGCAGGGCGCCCATCATTCCGACGTTGAATCGGTGCCCCAAGTTCCAGTGCCCCACCAGCGGCATCAAGAACAACAGCCCCATCACCGCCCCGGGAATGACCACCGCGCCGATGAACTCGGCCTGTTCGCCGTGAAAGAACTTCAGGAATTGAAACAGGAACAAGAAGTACCACTCAGGCCGCGCGGCCGAATAAGCGCTGGCCGGGTCCGCCGGCGCACCCAACTCGGCGCCGAGCGTCGCCCCGGGCGGGCCATCCGACCGGCCCGTGAGCGCAGGCCAAACCACCAACAGCAGAGTCACGCACAGCACGGCCAAGCACGCCACGGCGTCCTTGAGCACCTGGTCGGGCCAAAACGTTGCGTCGGTGCGGGCGAGCGGCTGCTTGGCGTGGATGCCGTGGCGGCGAAACACTGCGATGTGCAGCACCAGAAACCCCACCAACAACGCCGGCAGGACTCCCGCGTGCAGGGCAAAAAACCGCGTCAGCGTGTGGTGTCCGTAGCTTGGCCCACCCACGACCAGCTTCTGCAGCGGCACTCCGACCAAGGGAATCACGCCCATCAGCTTGGTCGCCACTTGCGTGGCCCAGTATCCCTTTTGATCCCAGGGCAGGAGATAACCGGTCAGCGATAGTCCCAGCACGATCTGCATCAGCACCAGGCCGATCCAGAAATTGAACTCCCGCGGCGCGCGATAAGCGCCGTCGATCACTACTTGCATCAGGTGCAACGCCAGGAGGACCACCATGGATTGGGCCATGAAGTGATGAATCCCTCGCAGCAACCAGCCCCCCTGCATTTCAGATTGGATGTAGAACACGCTCTCCCAAGCGGTCTGGGCGCTGGGGCTGTAGGCCATCCACAAGAACGTTCCGGTGATCGCCTGCGTCACAAAGGCAAAGACCAGCGTGCTCCCCCACACATACCGCCAGCGGGCGCCGCCCGGAATGCGTTCGTACAGCGCTTCATGTAAGGCGCCGCGAAGCCCTGTGCGATGATCGATCCAGGCGACCAGCCGATTCATGTTGCCGCCACCTTATCCGCTTTGCCGGCCACGAAATTCTCGAACCGCACCCAGACCTCGCCGTGCGCCAGTTTTTCGGCGTCGACTTCCAATTGATCGAGGTCGCGAGGCGCCGGATTGTCACTGCCCACCCGCGCTCCGTCCGCGCCAAAACGGCTGTCGTGACACGGGCAGTGATACCCGCCCGAGGCCGCATCGCCGGAGGCCTTGAAATCGACGACGCAGCCCGCATGGGGACAGGCTCCGTTGTGGGCGGTTACCTGGCCGTCGGGCAGACGGCGGAGGTAGACCAGGCCGATCGGCTCGGGAGGAAAGTGATTC
>CAYWTU010000174.1:0-1271 GCA_964461275.1 uncultured Pirellulales bacterium
AAACGACCATGCGCACCGCCTGCAGCGCCAGCGGCAGGAAGCAGGCCAACAACATCCACTCGCGCGCCGTCGACCTCCGCCAGCCAACCACTAGCGCGCCGGCGAGCGCCGCCAACGACACGTACAGCATTACGCCGGCAAGCTGGTCGAAACTGGCCGGTCGCCATTCGTCGATGCCGCGGCCGGTCGCCTGCCCGGAGGTGATCAGCACGTATTGGTAGATCCGCCAGCCATAGGGATTGACGAGTGTGGCGGCTGCACACGCAGCCCCGCAGCCGCAATAGGCCCACGCGCGGAGTTGCGCGCCACGGTCGGCCGTGTGACCGGCGCGCCAGGCGTCCCACACCGACGCCAGGGCAAAGCACCCCAGCAAAATCAGCCCGATCGGAAACGCTCCGTGAGAGTTGACCCACAAGGCGCACAGCGGCGGCGCCGCCAGCAACCAGCGCACGTTGCGCTGCGCCGCCAGCAGCACTGCGTACAGAATCACAAACAACGCCAACGACACCGTCTGCGGACGCACGATTAACAGTTGCCACAATCCCGCTGCCGCGACCAACCCAAATCCGGCCGACAGCGTCCAAGACTTCCACTCTCGCTGGCACAACCAAACCACGCCCGCCAGCGCCGCGGCAAGCAGCAGCGAATTGACCGTCACCACCAGCGGAAGTCCGCCCAGTTGGTGCAGCGCGTAGAAGCCAAGCTGCGTGAGCCAGTTCGGATCTCGAACGCTTTGGCCGCCAATGGTGTAGGTGAGCGGTTGGTGCGGAATGATGCCGCCGTATTCGACCATCGCCCGGCCACGGGCCAGGTGATGCCAAAAATCGGTCAAGTAGTTGCGGTTGGTGGCGGTGGCAATGAACACCAGCGCCGGCACGACCAGCGCCCGGGCCAGGTTGTTGGTCGGCAGACGGCCGTGGAGGAATGTGGACATGCGGCGGGCCTTGGTTGGAACTTATCCGCAACAAATCTACGCCACGCTGACTGGTCGACCGGACCGATCGTGCCGGTTGTATCACCCGATTTCACCGTCCCGTCGAACATGTTCACGCTCTCGGCGTGGACATGCCACCCGAGGCGATGTGCTGACCGACCGCTGCCGTGCGAGTCGACTCCTCAAAGCGGCACGGCGCAAGCCGTCCGGTAGTGCGGCGATCACGTAGTTTCACCGGAGGGCTTGCGCCCTTCCGCTTGCATGTCCCATCGGACGTTCATCAGCGGCACGGCGCAAGCCGTCCGGTAGTGCGGCGATCACGTAGTTTCACCGGAGG
>CAYWTU010000174.1:1371-7485 GCA_964461275.1 uncultured Pirellulales bacterium
GCTTGCGCCCTTCCGCTTGCATGTCCCATCGGACGTTCATCAGCGGCACGGCGGCGACCTGGCCCACGGTCAACGAAGGCCAGACCGTCGGAGATTCCCGAGGAAATCACCCGTTCGGCCGGTCTGCACCCAGTGTCTTGACCCGGATTTGGCGAAAAACTTGGCTCGGCTGGGTGAAATGTGTATCCTGGCGGCAATCGCGTGGCCGATGGCCCGCCCGAGCGGCTTCCTTCGACGGGCCGCGCCGCAGCGGTGCGCGGGAGATGTGCCTGCGCCGAGTGCCCGCCGCCTTTACCCGCCTGGCAACACACACAAGGGTGACCCATGCTCACCGTCTGGGGAAACCAACCACAGGGGTCCGGCGCCGGCTCGTCGCGCCGCGATTTTCTCCGCGCAGGCTCATTGGGACTTGCCGGCCTGTCGTTGGCCGATGCGCTGCGGGCGCAGGCCGCCACGTCTTCGCCGCCGTCATCGTCCAAGGCCAAGTCGGTGATCTTGTATTGGCTCGACGGCGGCCCGTCGCATTTGGAGACCTACGATCCCAAGCCGCTGGCGCCGGCCGAGTTTCGCGGGCCATTCAAGTGCATCGAAACGGCCGCCCCTGGGGTCCGCGTCAATGAACTGCTCGTCGAGCACGCCAAGATCATGGACAAGGCGTCCGTCCTGCGCAGCGTCCACCACGGACACGGCGACCACTTTGCCGCGGCCCATTGGATGCTCACCGGATATTTGGGATCGAACGCGGGGAACCTCGACCCGCAGTTTCCGTCGTGCGGCGCCATCGTGGCCAAGCTCCGCGGCGCCAGTCGTCCCGGAATACCGCCGTATGTGGCGATTCCACAGGCGATGAGCGTGGGCTTGCAGCCGGGATACTTCAGCGGCGCTTATTTGGGCGTGGCGTACAATCCGTTCAACTCCGGCGGCGATCCGAACGATCCGAAATGGAAAGTCGCCAATTTGGACCTACCCGGTTCGCTCGACCTAACGCGGCTGGACGACCGCCGCGGCCTGCTCGGCTCGCTCGACCGCATCCGTCGCGACGCCGACGGCACGGGCGTGATGATGGGGCTCGATTCGTTCAGCCAACAGGCGTTCGAACTGGTCACCGGCGCCGCCGCTCGGGAGGCGTTCGATTTGTCGCGCGAAGAGGCCGCGATCCGCGACCGATATGGCCGCGATCATCACGGCCAGTGCGCCCTGTTGGCGCGGCGGCTCGTCGAGGCGGGGGTTACCTTTGTCACCATTCACAACGGCGGTTGGGACCATCACTGGGACTGCGAGCCGGGCATGAAGGCGCGCCTACCCAGCATGGACCGCAGCATTGCGGCGCTCATCGGCGATTTGAGCGAGCGCGGTTTGTTGGATTCCACGCTGGTGATGGTGATGGGCGAATTCAGCCGCACGCCGCGCATGAATGACGGCGGCAATGGTGGGCCGCCGCGTTCGATGGGGACGCCGGGCCGCGACCATTGGGGCAACGTGATGAGCGTGTTGTTGGCCGGAGGGGGCGTGCAGGGAGGTCGCGTGGTGGGAGCGTCGAACTCCAAGGGAGAATTTCCCGCCGAGCGGCCACTTAAGCCGGCCGACGTGCTGGCCACGATGTATCACCTTCTGGGCGTCGATTATCAGGGACACTTCGTCAACCGCGCCGGCCGACCGGTGGCGGTCAACAACGCCGGCAGCGTGATCCACGAGTTGGTGTGAAGTCACGGGTTCGCCGCGACGGTTTAGCCCCCCGTCAATGACGGGGGGTCGGAATCGGCAACGGCCCGTGTTGGCGTGCGCTTCCAAGTAATCGAACGAAACCACTCGGTCGGGAATCGTCGCGCCTCCCGGAATCGCGCAGGGCGTTTTAACGGCCGAACGTGCCTCGGAGCCGCCACTGCGGCCGCCACTCTTGGGCCGGCTCGCTGAACAGTTGATCGGCCGCTCGGGCCAGCGCACCATTGGTCGACGCCGCCGAGGCCGATAATCCGTTGGGCGGCTGCGTGGCTGTGGCTCGAATGCTGAAGTTGTACGGATTTTCATCTCGGTCGTTGTTGCCCAGCGACACCGTCGCGTCAAACGTGCCAATGACCGCAGGGGCGAAGCGAACCGTGAATGTCGTGCTGCCGCCGGCCGGCACGCTGACCGCCGGCTGCGAAACAACCGAAAACATGGCGACGCCCGTGCCCGACAGCGTCACGCCCGCGGTCAAATCCAGCGGCGCGTAGCCCGTGTTTTGCACGGTAAAGGTCTGGTCAAACGCAGCGCCGGCGACCATCGAGCCGAAATCGGTTCCATCGGCGGTCGAGGGCGTTGTGGCGCCGTCGGAAATCGACACCGAGAGGCCATGGATGTTGATCTCCGGTTCGACCCGTCCGCGCACGCCGAAATTAAACGGGTTCTCGTTCGAGTCGTTATTGGGAATCACCACCTCGGCGTCGTACACCCCGGGGTCCGTGCCGTTGAACTGGATTTGGAAACTTGTTGTGCCGCCGGGCGCCAAGCTGGCGACGGGCTGCTGCGTGACGGAAAACGAGGACGCTTGGGCGCCGGTAAAACTAACCCCGGCGGACAAATCGAGCGCCGAGGCGCCGAGGTTTCGAATCGAATACGAATCGGTTGTACCGGGAACAAACGAGTCGGTCCTGAAAAACAACGATCCCGCCGCGGCGCCGTCGGGAATGTAATACCAGAAACTGAAAATTCGCTTTCCGACGGCAATTTCCGCGTCCGCGGGCAGTCCTTGACCGCGAATCGCGAAGTCATACGGGTTCTCATTGGAGTCATTGCTGGGAATGGACACGACGGCGTCATAAGTCCCCGGCACGTTCGTGCCGAACCGAATCTCAAGATTCGCCTGCTCGCCTGAGGCCAGCGTCGCCGCCGACGGCTGCACGACGGTGAAGGCCCCCGCCCCGGCGCCGGTGACTTGGACGGCGCCCAGACTCAACGCGCCGGCGCCCGTATTCTGCACGGTGAACGTACGCGAAACCGTTGCACCGTAGTTGATCGCGCCGAAATCGGTCCCCAGGCCGGTGGTGGGCGAGGAGTTGCCGTCCGCAATGGTAAGGGAGGAATATTGGACGTTGATCTCCGGGTCGCCGGCTAGAACGCTCGTGGTCAGGGTTGTAGGATTCGATACGACAACATTTCCTTGACCGTCGTCCACCTGCACGCGCACGCTGTAGACGCTGGGCGCGGCAATCCCCAAGGCCGAAAGCTGCGCCGCCGAAAGCGTGGGATTGACGCCGGTCGCGTCGCCGTAGGCGCCGTCGCCGTTGACGTCCCAACTGTAGGTCAAGGGATCGCCATCGGGGTCGCTGCTGGCGGCCGCGCTCAGCGTCAGCGCATCGCCGACGGTTATGGCATACGGCCCGCCGGCGCTTGCTGTGGGCGCGGAATTGACGTTGCCGGGCGTAGCGCCGGCGATGACGAACGTATAGGCCCCTTCGTCGGCGTCGTTGCTATTGATTCGCACCGTCGCGGAATGGAACCCTGGCGTCTGCGGCGCGAATCGAATGCTGAGCACGGCGACCGTTCCCGGCGCCAGTTGGGTGCGTGGGTAGTGGCTGATTTCAAACGCCCCCGAATTCGGGCCGAGCGTAATTCCGCCAGACAGGTCCAAGACCCCGTCGCCGCGATTGACCAGCACGAAGTTGCCGGTCGTGGCGGCGCCGACTTTCCTCTCGGCGAACAACGTGCCATCCGCCGCGCTGGGGGTGGTGTCGCCGCTGGCGATGGTCGTGCTGCTGCCGCGGACTTCGATTTCCGGCGTGCCGCCGGCAACGGCCGCCTGCATCGCGAAATCGTAGAGACTCTCGTTGGCGTCGTCGTTGGCCAGGCTAATCGTCGCGTTGTACGTTCCTGTCGCTTGGCCGACAAAGCGGATGGAAAACACCGTATAGCCGCCGCTTGCCACCGTGACCGCAGGCTGGGCGATGACCGAAAAGTTCCCGGCCTGGGGACCGGTAATCTGCACAGGGCCGGTCAGGTGCAGCGGGCCGGCGCCGGAATTCTTGACGACGTAGTTGCGAACCACGCTTGTGCCGGGCGTAACCGTGCCAAAGCTCGTGCCGTCGGTCAAGCTGGGTGTGGCGTCGTTGTCGGCCAGCGGGGCGTATGGGGAACTCGACGTGCCGTACAGGTCCATTTCGGGCGCGGCCGGCGGTTCGGCCGTGCCGCTAACGGCGAAATCGAACGGATTCTCATCCAGGTCGTTGTTGGCCAAATTCACCGTGGCAATGAACGTTTGGGGAGACGCCGGCAGGAAAAAGATAGTGAATGTTGTCGATTCTCCCACCGGTACGCTGGCGGCCGGCTGCGTCAAGACGCCGAACGCGTCCGCGCCGGCGCCCGACAACGTCACTCCGGCCGACAAGTCGAGCGGCCCCGAGCCGTTGTTGTACACCGTGTAGGTCCGTGAGATTCCAAAGCCGACATTGGAAAAACCGAAGTCGGTGCCGGTGGCAAGGGAAGTTGTGTTCGTGCCGTCGGGAATATTGACTCCGGCGCCTTCGACGGCGATTTCCGGCGAGCCGGCCAGGAAGGTCCCTTTCAGCGTGAAGTTGTACGGATTCTCGTCCGCGTCGTTGTTGGCAATCGTGATCCCGGCGTTGTAGATGCCCGGTGAGGAGGCGATGAACGCCACGTCGAACGTCGTCTCTTCGCCCGGCGCCAGGCTCGTCGCCGGTTGGGCGAGAATTTGGAACGCCGCAGAGGGCTGTACGAGCTCGACGCCGCCGCTGAGGTCCAACACAGCGGCGCCATTGTTCTTGATCTTGTAGGTCTTGGTCTGGAGATCGCTGAATTCCAGCGCGCCAAAGAGGAATACGCTGAACGGCGTAGAACCGTCCGGAATTTCGATGTCGCCCAGGCTCCAGCGCCCAAAGACATCCATCTCCGGCACGCCGTTGACCGTCAGCGTCGCGAAGTCGACGCCATCTCCACCGCGGCCGTCCACCACCACGAGCCGCACGGTGTACGTGCCGGGGTCGACGATTCCCAGTGCATTGAGCTGGGACCACGAGAGGGTCGGAGAAACGCCTGCCGCATCGCCGAAATTCCCGTCGCCGTTGACGTCCCAGCTATAGGTGAGGGGGTCGTTATCGGGATCGCTGCTGGCGCTGCCGTCTAGTGTCAACGACTGACCCACGAGGATCTCATACGGCCCGCCCGCGTCGGCCGTGGGGGGCTGATTCTCAGGAGGGTACAGCACGTCGACGGTAATCGTTTGCTCAAGAACGCCGCCATCGGGGTCGCTGACCCGCATTAGAAACGTGTATGTCGGACCGGCCGGGACGAGCGGGTGGTTAAAAATGGCGTACGGATTGCCGGTGATGGTTTCCGGCGTGCCGTCGCCGTCCCAATCGAACTCATACGTCAGGCCGCGCAACTCGTCGTTCGACGAGAAGTCGGCCGCGGACAAACTCCACGACGGCGGATCGATATGCGACATTAGCACCAAGTACGGCGGCGAGTTATTCACGGTGACCAGCGCCTGCGGCGAAACGACCACATGGCCGTTGCCGTCGTCCACTTCCACGGAAACGTAGAACTCGCCGGGCCCGGACAGGTTCCGGAAGTATTCGGAATCCCAAGGAATGAGCGGCGCCGCGCCCGTCGCGTCGCCAAACCGGCCGTCGCCATCGATGTCCCAGCGGTACAATAGTGCATCATTATCGGGGTCGCTGCTGCCGCTGGCGTCCAGTTGCAACCCCTCGCCCTCGGCAAAGTCGTATGGCCCGCCGGCGTCGGCCGTCGGCGGTTGGTTATCCAGCCAAGGGGCAACCTTAAACCACGTTGGAATGACGGCCGACCCGCCGTCATCATCGGTAACACGCACCTGAATTAGATTCCACCCTGCCGGCGGTTCGTAGGGGTGTTCGAAAGACACGCCCAAGATCATGGCCTCGCTGACGAGCGTTTCGAGTGTCCCGTCGTGGTCCCAGTCGAATTCGAAGGTGGCCGGATATCCATTATCCCACGGTGATAAGGTTTCTTCGGCGATCATCTGCCAGCGGTGAGGATTGCTCGTCGACTGAAAGATGGCGACAAAGTCAGGCGGTTCGTTCTCGACCGTCACCATTGACGTCGCCCGCGCTGGCAACGCTATAGCCGCTCAGGTCGCCT
>CAYWTU010000175.1:0-7477 GCA_964461275.1 uncultured Pirellulales bacterium
AACTGCATCCGCTTGGACTCGAGTAGCTAGGGGGCTGCCAAACAACCGGACAAGGGGCGGTCAGCGCCCGTTGATCGTTGACATTCGGTCTGGTTGTTTGTTGGACACTAAAACCGCATCGCAGTGAACCCGCCGTCGACGTAGACGCTGGCCCCGGTGATGAAGCTGCCGGCACGCCGCGACAGCAACAACAGCGCCGCCCCGACCAATTCGTCCGGTTCGCCAAAGCGGGCCAGCGGAGTTTGGCTCATGATGCTCGCCACGCGCTGGGCATCCAGAATCTTGCGGTTCTGTTCGGCGGGAAAAAAGCCGGGACACAGGGCGTTCACGCGGACCCCAACCGGAGCCAACTCTCGGGCCACGTTTTGCGTCAGGTTGACGACAGCCGACTTGGAAGCGGCGTAGGCAAACACTCGCGATAGCGGCAGGTGGGCGTTGACACTGGCGATATTCAGGATCGCGCCGCCACGGCCCAAGCGGGCCATCTCTTGGCCGAAGATCTGGCACCCCCAGTGGACGGCCGTCAAGTTCGAGCGAAGGACACGCTCCCAGTCGTCGTCGGTAACCTCGAAGTAAGCGCTGGCCGAGTTGACACCCGCCCCGTTGACCAACATGTCGACTTGGCCGAACTGCGCCAGGGCTGTGGATAGCAGGGCCTCCAGACTTGCCCGCTCGGTGACGTCAACGGCGGCGAACGCCGCCTCGCCCCCCAGAGCGCGAATCTCCGCGACCCGTTGCTCCCCTTTTTCCACGCCGCGGCCGGCGACCAGCACCCGGGCGCCCGCCTGCGCTAACCCCCGGGCCAAAGCGCCTCCCAGTACGCCTGTGCCGCCGACGACGACGGCCGTCTGGCCATCCAGGCCGAACAGTTGTTGCAAGTACTTGGCGGACATTACGCGACGCCTTCCCGGCCGTCCAGCCGCCCGAGCTACGGCGGGCAATCTGGGCGACGACACTCACCTCTGGCCAACTATCCCCGGCTGGGGCGAAATACACAAGGCCCGCTTCCGGCACTACCGCGACCCGGACGGCTGAGGTATGAAATTGCCGTGGAATCGCTGACCGCCGCCTACGAACTGTGCGTCCTCTTGGCCGGGTTGCTGCTGCTCACGGCGCTGGTTTATCGCGGGCAGAGCATCTTCGTGGCCGCGCCGCTGTGCGTCGGGGTGATTCTCATCGTCAGCGGACGCGACCCGCTGGCCGGCCTCACCGGCCCGTACATGACCGGCTTTGCCGATTTTCTACGGCAGTTCTTTCTGGTGTTCGCATTGGGGGCGGCGTTTGGCAAGCTGATGGACGATTCGGGCGCCGCGACCACCATCGCCGAGGCCATCGTCCACCGCCTGGGTGCATCGCGGGCGTGTCTGGCCGTCGTGTTGGCGTGCGCCGCGTTGACGTACGGCGGTGTGTCATTGTTTGTGGTTGGTTTTTCGGTCTATCCGCTGGCGGTGCACTTGTTTCGGCAGGCCGACTTGCCGCGGCGATTCATTCCAGGCGCCATCGCCTTTGGTTCGGTGACGTTCACGATGACCTCGGCTGGTTCGCCCGAAATACAGAATCTGATTCCCATAAAATACCTTGTCGACTACAGCGGGACCGCGCTGACCGACGCTCGCGCCGGCTGGCCCGTCAGCGTGATCGTGGCCACGCTGATGTTTCTCGTCGGCCAACTTTATTTGGAGTGGGCCATTCGTCGCGACGTGGCGGCGGGCCAGCGATTTCGCGGCCGCCCCGACGATGCCCCGCATGTCCCAGCGGACGAGCGCAGCGGGCGACGTCCCGCGCTGTGGGCCGCCGTGGCGCCGCTGGCGGCCACGTTGTACGCGTTGAATATCTTGCCGCGAACGTCGTCCTTGCCAGAGGACCCCACACTGGCGATTTTTTTGGGAGTGGCCGCGGCGCTGGCGTGCCTGTTCCCGCACCTCAAGCAGCCGAGCCTGGCGTTGTCGCAGGGGTTCGTCAACGGCCTGTTGGCGGCGGGCTCGACTTGTTCGGTCGTCGGTTTTGGTTCGGCCATGAAAGACCTGCCGGCGTTTCAACGCGTGGTCCATTGGGTGACGCACTTGCCGGGCGATCCATTGATCGGCGCTGCCTTGGCCGTCGCGGTCATTGCCGCCATCGCTGGCTCGGCCTCGGGGGGCCAGGGGTTGGCGTTGCCGCTGATTAAGCCCATTTACGTCGATCAATTGGGCGTTGCCCCACGGGCGCTGCACCGGGTGGTGAGCATCGCCAGCGGCTCGCTCGATTCGCTTCCCGCCAACGGTTACCTGGTGATGCTCATTCGCAACATTTGCGGCGAGACGCACCGCGCCGCCTATGGCCCAATCTTCGTGACCACGGTGCTCGTGCCGCTGGTGGGGACGGCGGCGGCCATCCTTCTCTTTCGGCTCGTCCCCGCATGGGAGCACATGTGATCACCGAACTGAACCTTCCCGGCACGATCATTGTCGGGGGCGGGGCCAGCGCCCAATTGCCGCGGCAAGTGCGGCGGCTGGGCCTGTCGCGCGTGCTATTGGTGACCGACGAGGGCCTGGTTCGGCTGGGACAAGCCGATCGGTTTACCAACATGTTGCGCCAGGCGGGCATCGACTGCACCGTGTTCGATCGCGTGCAGCCGGACCCCACCGACAAAAACGTGCTCGACGGGCTAGAGGCGTTGCGACAGTGTCAGGCCGAGGGACTTGTAGCGCTCGGCGGCGGCAGCCCAATCGACACAGCCAAGGCCATCGGGCTGCTAGCGACCAATCAGCCCCCGTTGGATCAGTACGCGGGGTTGCACAAGGTTCCGCGGCCATGTTTGCCCGTGGTGGCCATTCCCACCACCGCCGGCACGGGCAGCGAATGCACCAAGGTCGCGGTCATTACGGATACAACTCGCGACGTCAAGATGATGATCCTCGACGCCATGTTGACGCCGCGCACGGCACTGGTGGACTACGAACTTTCGCTAACGATGCCGGCTGAGTTGACGGCGGCGGTGGGCGTCGACACGCTGACCCACGGCATCGAGGCGTACATCTCGCGCAAGGCGAACCTGCTGACCGATCCACTGGCCTTGTCGTGCGTGCGACTGGTTGGCCGCCATTTGGTGGACGCGTTTACGTCACCAGGCGACGTCATGGCCCGCCAAGGAATGATGCTGGCCGCGTGTCAGGGGGGCATGGCGTTTTCCAACAGCAGCGTGGCGCTGGTGCACGGCATGAGTCGGCCGATCGGGGCGATGTTTCACGTGCCGCACGGCCTGTCAAACGCCGTGCTGCTGCCGACGGTGACCACCTGGTCGCTGGCCGCTGCCGTGCCCAGGTACGCTGCCATCGCCCGAGCGCTGGGCTGCGCCGCCGCGGACATGGCCGACCCCCCGGCCGCGGCCTCGCTCGTCGATTTTTTGCACGAGCTCAATGGTCGATTGGGCATCCCGCGACTGCGGGAAGTCGTCGGTCTGCCTGGGGCGCGGTTCGAGGCGGCGGTCGGTAAGATGGCCGACGACGCCTTGTCCTCGGGCAGCCCGGCCAACAACCCTCGGCTCCCCTTGCGCGAGGACTTGATCGACCTTTACAGACAGGCGTGGTAGTTTCCGCGATCGCAGAACTGGAAAGGACGCCCCTGGGCATGAAATTGGCGGGAAAGAAGGCATTGGTCACGGGCGCCGGCCGAGGCATTGGCGCTGGATGCGCGGTGGAGTTAGCCCGGGCGGGCGCCGATGTGGCCATCAACGACCGGCCCGATTCGACCTCGGCTGGGCAGGTGTTGGCGGAAATTCAGGCCCTGGGTCGGCAGGCGTGCTTGGCTCCCGGCGACGTGTTCACCCGCGCCGGCTGCGAGGAGGTTCTAGCGCAAGCGCTGGCCCAATTGGGGCGGCTGGACATCTTGGTGAGCAACCCCGCCCGAAACTCTCGACAGACGTTCCTGGAGTACGATCCGGCGGCGTTCGAGCAAGTGGTGGCGGCGGTGCTTGAGGGCGGATTCCACATGAGCCAGCTCGTCGCTCGGCACATGGTCGAGCGCGGCCAAGGGGGCAAGATCGTCTTTATCTCCAGCATCCACGCCCGCATTCCGTTTGGCCGCAGCGCGGCCTATAACGCCGGAAAGTCGGGTTTGATGGGGCTGGCCTACACAATCGCCAACGAACTTTTGCCGCATCGGATCAATGTGAACGTGATCGAGCCCGGCTGGATCGATACGCCTGGCGAGCGCGAGGCGTTCGGGCAACAGGCGATCGAATCGGCCGGCGCCTCGCTGCCGTGGGGCCGGCTCGGGACGCCTAGCGATATCGGCAAAGCGGCGGCGTTCCTGTGCTCGACTGACGCCGACTACATCACCGGCGCGTCGCTGCTGGTGGATGGCGGCCTGTGGATGAAGGGGGCCAGCGAATAGCGTCGTCGCGGCCGTTGTTTGCCGCGGCAGTTTTCAGGGCCGTACACGCCAGGGCGCGCCCATGCGGCAAGAAATCAAACCTTTAATCGAATCGAGCTCCGTTTGCATCGTCCCGTCAAGGAAGGCCACGCGGTGTCGCGTCGTTGTTTCGCCAGATGTTGCTTGCTTGTCGCCGTTCATGCGCTGGGCTGTGCCGCGGTGGCTTCGGCCGGCGAACCGGGCGACGCTACCTGGAGCGTTCGGCCGCGTAGCGCCGGCATGCAAAGGCAGCCCAAGGCCGTTGGTTACCTTGAAGAAACCGATCACGTTGTGACCCAGAGCAGCGTGTTCGACGCCCCGCGATACACGCAGCTCGACGCCGCGTCGTACCACGGCAATCGGCTCACCCAGTTTCGCTACTTCGGCCCGGCCGGGACGGGCGGCATTTACGACGCCCTGGAGTGGGAACGCGTCGAGCGACGGCTCGATCCCGCCAAGTATCGCTATCATTGGGGACGAGGGCGCTGAATCAGCATGCGCGATGCGCCGCTGCAGCGCTCGTTACGCACGGCTTGCCGCTACAACGGCCGCCCCTTGGGGCTCTCTCGCGTCGACGGTGCTGCGGATGAACGTGTAGGCTCGACCGCTGACGTTCACCAAGTCGTATCCGTAGCGAATCAACCGCCGTAAGCGGCCCAGCGAGTAGAGGTACGACGGATGGTCGACGGTCATCAAGATCAGCAGCGGACGGATCTGATCTTCGATTAGGCTGTCGACGACTGCCAATTCGGCCCCTTCAATGTTCATCTTCAACAGCCCCAATTCCGTGTGGCCGTGCTCGCGCATGAACGAACTGAGCCGTCGACACGGGGCCTCGAAGTATTCGCCCTGTCCGCCGTCCAGCACCGAGTGCGATACGTTCTTGGGATTCTCAGGGGCGAAAAACCGGAGCGTGGTGTCTTCGCTCCACAATCCGATCGGGTAAAACGCGAACCGCTCCCAACCTTGGGCGTGTTCGGCAACGTAGCGAATCGAACGCGGCGTCGGGTCGAAGGAAAACACCGGGCAGCCTACCCGACGCAGCAGGTCCGCTTCGAAGCTCAGGTCTTCGCCCACTCCCGCACAGTAGCAAATCATGTCCCTGTGCAAGCAACCCAGGGGCAGACGAAACCGACCGTAGGCGGTTCCTTCTTTGCCGCCAACGTCTACGAGGTCGGTGCGCCGCTTGACCGGCAACAACCACGGCGACAACCGACCATGCAGATTCTGACTGATCTTCCGCTGTAGCTTCGACATGAACTGCCAATCCGCTCTACGGGCCGCCGGGCGCTGACACGAGATCCCGTTAGCAACGACCGCCAAGCAACCTGAAAATGGCCCTCGAACTTTCCTGGATCGTAGCCCGCCGAGTGGGTTGCTTATGGGACCCTTATGATACTCTAGCCAGGCTGCATTGCGAGCCGTGCGCCGCATCGGGTCGGTCGTAGCCTTGTGTTGACGGTCGATTCTCTCAACGGGCTTTAGCCGAGGGGTCTGTTTTTAGACTTGGCAAAGTGCCTGGGCGCTGCGTCAGGACGATCGGCCGACTGTATGGGGCCCGTTTCGGCGCCTTCGGCGACGGCCGCAGGCGGCCTCTAAGGCATTGAATGACTTGAAGAAACTAAGGTCGATGAGCCACAACCCCTAGCTCAATTGGCCAGGCCAACGCCACCTAAAAAAACCGCTTGTTTCCCAGTCTTTTTCGCGGTTCTTGCGTCTTTGGGGTTGTCCAAAATTATCCCCAAGTTGCCCCGAATCGCCCCAGTTTAGTGCCAGATTTAGTGCCGTCTTCGTGCGGGGTGCAACTTGTTTGAGCGTCACCCCAGTTTTGGAGGAGCGCAACCAGGACGCATTTTCCCAGCGCTGCAAATGCGCTGCGTTTCTGTGGCCCGCATTGTCGTTGCTTGTCACTACCTGACAGCATTGCGTGCATTCCCCTCAGGCTCGCCCACACGCATGAGCGCGGACGGAGACTGCCCCGAGCATCGCGACGTGGAGCCGCCCGATCTTGGCCCGGTTGTCAGCATGCCCATGGTCGGCGGTTTGCACCACCGCTACACCCGCCGCGCGGCGTGACCACCGAAGCCGATAAGTTGGCATCGACCTGTGTGAGTTGCTGCGCATTGATTGGGTTTCCTCGTTCATAGCCTCGTTCCTAAGCACTTCTTGCGGTCCAGTCGGCTTGTAGTCACTGCCGGTCGCCGTCATCGGTCCCCTCGTCTGGCTCCTGTCGTACCCCTTGAACTGGTTTTTCAGTAGGGACAGCGTTCGTGGTGAGCGTCACGTTCTACTTTCCGTCGATTGTAAAGAGCCTCCGCAGCGACGCTTTACTCCTACCGTAGGGCACCATCCACACGTGGCGTTCCGCCCGCGCATCGCCTTCGTGACGTATAGCGAGAAAGCCTTCAGGATAGTCCCCCACCCGGCGTTCTTGATACCGCTGCCAGAATTCTTCAAAGGTAAAGTCTCTTGGCTCGGCCCAAGGAATGCCAGAGTTGGCCACGTGAATTACTAACAGCGGATGCGTACCAAGTTTGTCAAGTTCGTCCAGCGTGGTCGGTCGAGTGGTGTTGAACACAAAACCATCATCCACCACAACGACAAACTCGGTTTCATTCCCTTTCGCTCTACCGACGCCTGTTTCCGAGTACTCGGTTCGCATGAATCTCCCACATGGCTCGAATCCCGCCAGAAGGTTGTGATCATCACTCCAGCGCCTTGCAGGATCAAAAACGGTCTGCGGAATGCCGGTACCCGGCATTAGCAAGCCTCGCCAACTCTGAAACCGCTCATCCTCGCCTGCAAAAAACTCTCGCGGAAGATAAGTTGGGAAACCGAACGGCGGCGGATACGCGGATACATCGTTATACTTGTAACAGGGCAGAAAAAAACCGATCGTATTAAGCCCACGATTAGGCCACTCGTGGCGACCTGGAACCGGGTGCGGCCTCGACGCGAAAATGAACCACCACCAAAGGACGGCGACAAGGGGGACTATTGCCACCGGCACTAAGAAGGTCATCCTAATCCGGGCATAAAACGGGGACATTCTTGCTCTGTAGAAACCCTCGCCTCGTCTGAGGAT
>CAYWTU010000176.1:0-7464 GCA_964461275.1 uncultured Pirellulales bacterium
GAGGGTTGTGGCGAGGCGATGGGCGTGATCGTGGCGATGGAACGGGCGCAGGTGCGGCTGCTGGATCAGTTCTTCGGCATTCAAGGGAACAAGTGCGAATTGACGTTCGGATACAGCCTGGGCGAAGTGGCGGCCCTGATTGCAACCGACGTCTTCCAGTTGGAACACATCCTGCCCCCGCCGCTGGTGATGGCCGGCGAGTGCGCCGCCTTGGCCCACGACGCCACCATGGGCGTACTGTTCTCGCGCGGGCCGGAGTTGGACCTGGACCTGGTGACCGGCCTTTGCCTGAAGGTCAACAACGAAGGGCGCGGCGTCATCGGGATCAGTTCCTTCCTCTCGCCCAACACGGTGCTGCTGTTAGGCCAGCACGGCACCGTGGACCGCTTTCGAGAACTGATGGAAGGCAACTTCCCCAGGCAGGTGCACCTGCGCAAGAACAAGGAAAAATGGCCGCCGTTGCACACGCCGCTGCTGTGGGAGAAAAACATTCCCAACCGGGCGGCCGTGATGATGCACACCATGCCTGGCGGGTTTGTTAAGCCGTCGCCCACGATCATTTCCTGCGTTACAGGCAAGGCGAATTACACCGAATACAACAGCCGTGAGATTCTCAACCGCTGGATCGACCATCCTCAGCGGCTCTGGGACGTGATGTGCGCGACGCTGGCTTCGGGGGTGCAGTCGGTGATCCACGTTGGGCCGGAGCCAAACCTGGTGCCAGCCACGTTCCAGCGGCTGAGCGACAACGTCACCAGCCAACTGAGCGGCAAGGGTTGGAACAGCTTTGGTAAGCGGGCCATAGCGGGCTTCGCCCGGCGGCCGCGGCTGACGAAAATGATGTCGCAGCGAGCAGCCCTGCTCCGGGCCCCGTTTGTCGAACACATCTTGCTGGAAGACTGGCTATTGGAGCAGGATGTGCCGTAACGGATGGCCACAATTCTCCGGGCAGGGCGTTGCGGCCATAGCACACGGGTAAGAGTTCGCGTTGTTCGGCGCAGCGCACAAGCGCTTGCCGATTGCTACCAGAGGAAATCGACCATGACGGGCATCCACACTGCCGCTTGGCTGACGCTGTTATTCGTCTCCGTGGGCGATGAAAATGAAATTCGCCGTCTGGAGTCCGAGATTGGACGGGCGATCGTTCAGCGCGATACGGCGTTTGTTGAGCGCGTGTGGGCCGAGGAATTCGTTTACACCGGCGTCCGCGGTGAAGTGAAGTCGAAAGACGACCTGATTCGGGAACTCGAGGCAGGCGAGCTGCGGTTTGAGACCATGAAGTTCGATGACGTGCAGGTCCGTCTATTCCACGAGACCGCCGTGGTCACCGGCCGAGCCACAACTGTGGGCCGCAGCGCGCAGGGCGAAATTCGCGGGCAGTTTCGCTACACACGCGTGTATGTGAAGCGCCTTTCAGACTGGCAGCTTGTGGCGTTTCAAGGCACGCCGCTGGCGCCATAGTAGCGCCCCTT
Organism: uncultured Pirellulales bacterium; assembly: GCA_964461275.1. Classification (GTDB taxonomy): domain Bacteria; phylum Planctomycetota; class Planctomycetia; order Pirellulales; family CAYNRE01; genus CAYWTU01. Next base: position 1,473 of record CAYWTU010000176.1, read on the forward strand.
AAAACACCAGCGCCAAAAGCGCCACGACGACCATTACGCTGGCGATCGTGACTTTGCCCAGCGTTCCCAACAGCCGTCCCCAGAACGCTGCCTGTCCGACGCGCCACACCTGTGGACCAGCCGTGCCCTTCCATTCTTCGCCCAATACGGCGCCCACCATCGCGCCGATCCCGGCAAACAAGATCGCCCCCACCACGGATCCCACGACGGGGATCGGCACTCCCACGCCGGCCCCAATCAGGCTGCCCACCACCGATCCCACCACGGCCAACAACGCGGCCCGCTTACTGCCTCCATGCCGCGCAGCCCCCAAGGCCGCAGCGGCCGTCTCGACAATCTCCCCCACAGCCGCCAGCGCCGTCAGTGCAATCACCGTGGCCCAGTCGATGGCCGCCAGGCTGTCCGGCGCCACCAGCGCGGCAAACAGCGCCGTGGCGCCAACCATTAACCAATTGCCGGGAAGGCTGAACAACGTCAGCAGCCAACCAACGACCAGCGAAAGCACGAGCGCCGCTACCGCCAACACGAGCCACACAGAACTGAACATGGTAGTGGAACTAGAAGTTAGTGGCCGCCGTCAAAGCCAAGGCGAAGTTCGCTTCGTTCAGCGGATGGTACACAGGGTCGTCCATTTGCCGGGGAAGCGCGAACCCCACCAGTGGCCGCGTGTCCTGCCCACACGGCGCAGCGATACGCTTTACTTCAACCCTGCCTCTTAACTGATTCGCCCAGATTACCGTCGGTCTTGGTCTTGGCCGGGAATTTCTGTAACGAAGGCCAGTCGGATCACGATTAGCTCTTGGTATAGACCGCATCGCCCTCCGCCGCCACGATTGGCGACCTACAAAGGAATCCGCACCATGGCACTGGCCGACCGTTCCAAAATCTTCCGTCATCCGGCCGCTCGAACGGTCGCTTTACCCGGTGGCTTGCCCCGCCATTACCGCGTTCAGGCCTTCGACGAACGCACCATGACCTGGAAACTCCACGGAGTCTACGCCCGTCACGCGGACGCAGAACAGGCTATCGTCGGTCTGGAAAGAGCTGGCCGCGCTTGCCGCCTGGTCGAGTGTCGGCATTGTGCGGTCGCGGTCTGACGGCCGGCCGCACGCCAAAATCGCTAGGATTTCCGGGCTGCCCAGACCTCTTGGCCTGTCGCCGTGCGCCTTTCTACGGTTTCAGCCGGGACGCATAACTTTTTCGTAGCCCCAGCAGAACCCCTAAACCACGGCCCTGCATTGGTTTGCTGTCGATACCAATGATTGGCAGTCGGGCCATGTGAATTTCCCAAAAAATAGCCGTTCGGGGGCAAATTTTCGTTGACCTAAGCGGTTGTTCGGCTAGAATCGGCAACATAGTCATATCGGGTGGTGATAGGCTGACCCGAAAGACATGGGGCCATTTTTCAGACGAGTGAATTGAGTAAATCGGATGATGCATTCGGGCCGAATGCTTATACTCGTGTGGGGGATGACCATAGGAAATATCGAGCGAGTTCCCGCGAACTCATCGATAGTTGGTTTACGCGGTACGATACCGCGCGAACGAAAAATTGGATGATAACCAAGGTCGGAAACACCATGCTGCACAATCGGATCGCTCGACTGGCGTTGATCGTTGCGATGGGCGTCGTCGCGCTGCTATCAGCAGAGACGTCGCTAGCACAGCTGTCGGTGACGAGCATCAACAACCAGCGGGTTTATACCTTCGACACGGCCGGCAGCGGTACGTTTCGCGCAGGCACGCCCGATTTCTTCACGCCCACGGGCGTCACGTATGGTTCGGCGGGTCCGAACGGCGATCTGATTGTTTCGGATACGTTGTTGTTCAATGGCCAGTTGAAGCGAATTGACTCGGCCAACACGGTGACCAATTTCACGCCGCCGTTCACTGCCGCCGTCACGCCGGTCGGTCTGGGGACCGATCCGTTCGGCAACATCTACTCAGCCAACTATCTGACCGGCGAAATTTATAAGTACGATTCGTTTGCAACGCCGACGCTGTTCGCCGACACCAGCGACGGTTTGGCCGGTCCGATTGGTGTCGATGTGGATCAGTTCGGCAACGTCTGGGTAGCGGACGTCAACAATCAGCAGATCATCAAGTTCGATCCACTTGGAAACCCGACCGTGTTCGCCGACGCCAGCGACGGCCTGTTCACCCCGGTTGACGTCGCGGTCGACTCCAATGGCAACGTGTTCGTGGCCGACACCTACTGGAACAACGGCACCGTCTGGAAGTTCGATTCGGCCGGCAACAGCTTGGGCGTGTTTGCTGACACCAGCGATGGCATTTTAACGCCAACCGGCATTGCGGTCGTCCAGGGTTCGAATTACGTCTACGTGGCTAACTACCTGATTGACACCATCGTGGCCCTGAGCCCCACCGGCAGCGCCAGCCTGTTCGCCGACGCTTCGGACGGACTGGATGGACCGTGGCAGTTGGCCACGCCTTACGTCGTGCCGGAGCCGAGCACGATCGTCATCTGGAGCTTGATTGGTGCGATCGGCGCGGGCTGTCGCTGCTGGCGGCGTCGCAAAGCGAGCTAGTCGGCGGTTGCAAAACAAGGATTTTCTTGCGGCGGCTCTCCCAATGGAGCCGCCGTTTTTGTTTGCGCGATGCACCGCTGCTTCGGCGCACCCCTTTGGCCGGGGGCGGCTTGTGGACATTTGCACTATACTGGCGGCCCCTGGAACGGATTCCGTCGGCCGCTGAGCCCATTGTATGTTGCATTTGATTCAGGTTCTGGTGCTGGCGGTAGTGCAGGGCATCACCGAATTTGTGCCGGTCAGCTCCGACGGCCATCTGGCGGTGGTCATGGCCGTCTTCGAGCAGGCCGGGCATCCGGTGAGTGAGAATGCCCTGGGGGTCACCATTCTGCTCCACGTAGGGACACTGGCGGCCATCGTGGTTTATTTCTGGCAGCGGATTTGGCGCATGCTGGGCGAGGATCGGCACGTGATTGGTCTGATCGTCGTAGGCACGCTGCCGGCGGTGGCGATTGGACTAGCCGCCAAAAAGCTGTTTGAAGAACAGTTGGGCTCGGCACTGCTGACCGGTCCACTGTTGGTCCTCAATGGCGCCATGCTTTGGTGGGCCTCGCGGCGCGCTGCCGGGGAGACGGATTACCCTGCGGCGACGTGGCGGCAGGCGCTGACGGTTGGCCTGGCGCAGGCAACCGCTATCCTGCCGGGAATCTCCCGCAGCGGCACGACCATTGCGGCGGGCATAGCGTCTGGGCTACGCCGCGATTCGGCGGCTAATTTTTCGTTCCTGTTGGCGTTGCCGGCCGTTGGCGGCGCGTGTCTGCTCGAGGCGGTCGATGCCTGGCAACGAGGGGGGCTGGCGATTCCTGTCGGCCACGCCATTGCCGGCGTCGCCAGTTCTTTCGTGGTCGGCCTCCTGGCTCTGGGCTGGCTGATGAGTTGGCTGCAGCGCGGTCGGCTGATCTATTTTGCCTGGTGGTGTTTGGGGCTGGGAGCGGCGGTCACTGTTTGGCAATCGATGCGCGTGGCAGGCGTTTGAAATCCACCCATTACGGGGCTAAAGTGGGCGCTGACCGGGCGCTCTGGGCTTATGGACTTTTTTGAGGATGAAACGATGTCGCCACTCGATCGTCGCAAGTTCTTGAACGCCGCCTCGGCCAGCGGCGCTTTGGCCGTGGCCGGCGCTGGCCGGTCGGCCGTCGCCCGTCAGGCTGACCCCGGCAGCGGCGCCGAGCCGGGCAAGACGCCGCACACCAAGTTTGCGGTGAACGTCGAGATGTGGTTCACCAAGCTTCCGTTCCTGGACAGGCTGCGTAAGAGCGCAGCGTTGGGCTTTCCGGCCGTCGAGTTCTGGCCCTGGCGCGGCAAAGACCTGGACGCGATCGCCAAGCTGTCGCAGGAATTAGGCATCGAGATCGCGCAGTTCACCGCCTGGGGCTTTACGCCCGGCATGAACGACCCCAAGCAACACGAGAAGTTCGTGGAGGAGATCAAAGCGTCGTGCGAGACGGCCAAGAGATTGAACTGCAAGAAGATGACCGTTGTCGGCGGCAACGACATCAAGGGGATGACGCAAGATGAGATGCACAACAACATCATTGCGGCCCTGAAGCTTGCCGCGCCGATCGCCGAGCAGCATCAGGTGATGTTGATCCTAGAGCCGATGAACATCCGAGTCGACCACAAGGGTCACTGCCTGTACGGCAGCCCCTCCGCGGTGCGCATCTGCCGCGAGGTAAACTCGCCGATGGTAAAGATTAACTGGGACCTGTACCACATGCAGATCAGCGAAGGCGACCTGTGCGGCCATCTCAAGGAAGGCTTCGATCAGATCGGCTATTTGCAGCTCGCCGACCATCCCGGCCGCAATGAGCCTGGCACCGGCGAGATACATTACAATCGCGTGCTGAAGCAGGCGTACGATTTGGGTTATCGCGACTACGTCGGCTTGGAATGTCGCCCCAAGGAAGGCGAAGAACTGGCCGCTAAGCGCGTCGCTGCCGCGGACGCATGGTGAGGAGCGACCACGGCACGACGCCAGCCTCGGTTGCCTTACCCTTTGAACGAAGCCGAGCGCGTCGGCCACGGGTGGGGCAGCGCAGGAGGACTGCAAAGTCGGGGTCTGGACCCCTTGCATTGAGTGCGCCGCGAAAGGTGTTGGAATTCGCGCAGGTGAAAGTCCTGCCCTGCAACTGGGTCGCTCCAGCCGGAAGCAGTCGGAGCGGCAGTGGAGGCAACAAAGCGGTCGAAGCCTTCGATGACAAAGGGTCGCCTGGCGACTCAGCACCTCCGCAATCCGTAACGCGAGTGAACGTCGAGCAGGCTTCGAACGCGCAACTTCCCGTGGGCGAACGCATGAAGGATGAAGAATCCAGCCTCCTTGTCCGAGAGCCGGATGCGGGAAAACCGCCCGTCCGGTTCGATGAGCGGGCGGTGGAAACCGGCCTCAGGGCAAGGCGCCGCCACCGCTCGACTCTAACTTTGCAGTGCTCCTGGCTGGGAGACTGGTTCTCGAAGCAGATTTCCCCCTTTTGGGACGCGGCGTGCTGCAACGGGCGCCGATTTGCGTTACTGGGTGGGGAATCAGACGCCGTGGAATTCAGAGCACAGCGAACGGACAAAATCGTGTCGGACCGGCGAACGGCTCGGCGGCAACGCGTGGTTGCCCCCATCTTAGGAGCTGGCGCTCCCCAGGCAGGTTATCGTTGGGCGATCTGGGCATGGACGCTCTTCACGCTGTCGATCGTTCTCTTGTGCAAGTCGCCTGAGGTCCAGGCTGATACGTTTGGCGCCGACGACAACGCCTTCGAAATCGAATTCGTTGCGATCGGGAATCCTGGCAACAATCCCGACACAAGGCCCGGCGTTGATCCGAATCCGGTGGGAGCCGTGCCCTATGAGTACCGCATGGCAAAGCATGCCGTCAGCCGCATGATCGTGGAAAAGGCCAATGCGATGGGCGGGCTGGGGATCACTCTACACCCCTTGAATTCACACTTTACATTGCCCGCCGGACCGCGTCCGAAAATGCCGGCCACCGGCGTCGTCTGGAACGAAGCGGCGAGGTTCGCCAATTACTTGAACGCCAGCCAGGGATTTCCCCTCGCCTACAAGTTCGCACAACAACCCGGTGAACCGGGGTACACCGTCAAGGACGACATACTTCTCTGGAGCCCGAGCGACGCCGGCTACGACGCGGCCAACCCTTTTCGCAATTCACAGGCGAAGTATTTTCTGCCCACCGCGGATGAATGGTACAAGGCGACCTACTACGATCCGGCGACCGAGACGTACCATAACTATCGGGCGAAGTGCGATAACTCCCCCACCCCGGTCGCTAGCGGAACTGCACCCGGAACCGCGGTCTATCTGCAAGATGGCGACCTTGGTCCTGCCGATGTGGACCAAGCAGGAGGCTTGAGTCCGTACGGCGTGATGGGGTTGGGGGGAAATGTCTGGGAATGGGAGGAGACGGAATTCGACCTTGTCAATAATGATCCTCGTGG
>CAYWTU010000177.1:0-7460 GCA_964461275.1 uncultured Pirellulales bacterium
ACAGAATATCGGCCGGAAACGAGAAATCGCCGGTGCTGGCGAAACTGCCCAAACTGGCGCCGGTCACGTCGTCGAACCTCCTTACCTCCCAACCCAATAGGCTGGTCACGTACAACTCCGCGTCCGGACCAATGGCCAGACCCGACGGGCCCGACAGTCCGCCGGCCGCAAACGGCACAAACGCGCCTGTCATGAGGCTGTAGCGCAACACCTGATCGGTGCCGAAGCTGCTCACCAATAAGCGTCCGAAATTATCGAACAGGACGCTCGTTGGGTTGGCAAGCTGCGGGCCGCTAAGGGTGTCCATCAAGGCGCCGGTTGTCCCGTCGTAGCGAGTGACTGCGGCGCCGCCGAAATTGGCAACGTACAAGTTGCCGTCGGGTCCAAACCGTAAGTCCGCCGGATTCGATAAACTGGGATCCGAGATGAATGCGTCGAGGAATGCGCCGGTCTTGCCGTCGTAGCGCAGGATCTGATTGGTTCCGAAACTGGAAACGTACAACGCGCCATCGGGCCCGATCCGCATTCCCACAGGCTGAGTCAGTCCGCCGCTGCCGGCCGTGACGAACGTCCCCAGGAACGCGCCGGTGTTTTCGTCGTAGCGCAAGATCGAATCGCTGTCGCGACTGCTGACCAGCAAATCGGCACGGGCGGCGCCGTGGAATCCTAAGACGAGGCATAAGGCGCCAATGACTTGGCGCCACATGAGAGTTCGAAAGGTCATCGTTGTATCCTCGAAGGTCGTTCTCACGCGAAATTCAATGGAGGGGCGCGACAACTCGTGAACCGTGCGCATCGATTTCTGGGAATGAAGTCGAAACCTGGGGGAACAGGCTTCTCAACCCCAGGCGATGCTGGTTGAGCCTCGTGCAAAGCTGGCCCCTACGGGGCGAAGGCCGGACGAGAGGGTCCGGCGCGGGGCACGAGTTGTCTAACGCATCAGCGTTTCCAGATCGGTTCGGCGAAAGGCCAGCAGCGATGCCGACTTTGTCGGCACGTCGACTCAACGCTTTGCAGCCTTTGTCGAAAGGCAAGCTATGGTAGGAGTTTACCGACGCCAGCAAGCCCCTGCAATCCCCGGCCGCCACCCGGATAGGGGTGAGTCCTTGGGCGAATGTCCCACCGTGTTCTATGAGTGCAAGTCGACGGTCTGAGCCGCCAACTCCGCTGGCCGCTGAGCGGTCCCCCGGCCTAAACTCTCGATGACGCCCCCTTTTCGCCGCAATTCCGAAAGATTGACCATGCGCCGCATCGCCATCGGCCAACTCTGGCAAGAGACAAACACGTTCAACCCTGTGCCCACCACGCGGGCCGATTTCGAGTCGTTCGGGGTTGTTCGCGGCGCGCCGTTGATCGCACGGATGGCCGAGACCAATGAGTTGGGCGGTTTCATTCAGTCGCTGCGATCCTGGCCCACGCCGGTCGAAATTGTGGGGCTCGCTCGGCTGCCGGCCTGGCCCAGCGGATTGGCCACGCGCCAAACGTTCGATTGGCTGCACGACGAGTTGCTGTCGGCCCTCCATGCCGCGGCGCCGGTCGACGGCGTGCTGTTGGCGCTGCACGGCGCGATGGCGGCCCAAGAGCATCCCGACGTCGAGGGGGAAATCCTTGCAGCAGTGCGGCAGGCGATCGGTTCGAACACGCCGCTGGTGGCGTCGCTCGATCTGCACGCCAACGTCACCCAGGCTATGGTCGACGCGGCCGACGCGTTGGTCTTGTATCACACGGCGCCGCATGTTGATGTGTTCCAGACCGGTCAACGGGCGGCGGGCGTGCTCAGGCGAATCTTACTGGACGGCGCTCGACCTACGATGTCGCTGGTCAAGGCGCCGCTGGTGCCCCCGGCGGAACGGGCCAACACCGAGCAAGAGGGGAGCACGAGTTGGCAGCTCAAACAGCGGCTCATTCAGCTCGAAGACGATCCGCGGATTTTGGCCGCCGGCGTCGCCACCGTGCAGCCCTGGCTGGATGTTCCACAGTTGGGCAGTGCCGTGGTGATAGCAGTGAATGGCGACAGGGCGTTGGCTCGGCGTCTGGCTCTTGAGACTGCCCAGTGGCTTTGGGATCGGCGCGACGACTATCTGCCTGAGTTGACGCCCTTTGCCACCGCGGTGCGCCAGGCCCACGACTTGACCGAGGGTTTAGCCGTGATCAGCGACGCTGCGGACGCCACCACCTCCGGCGCACCAGGCGACAGCACATGGCTGCTGGCCGAAGCATTGAAGTACTCTTGGCGGGCGCCGGCGCTGGTGACGCTCGTCTCGCCCGAGGTAGTACAACAGGCCCAACGGCTTGGCATTGGCGCGGCATTCCGCGGTCCTGTGGGAGGAATCCGCGATCGCCGGTTCAGCTCGCCAATTGAACTGAGCGGACAGGTTGAGCGGCTGTTTGACGCCTGCTTTTCGCTCAGCGGCCATATCGGCCGAAACTTAGAGATCGACATGGGACCCGGCGCCGTGCTGCGTGCCGCCGGCAATGTACGGCTGGTGGTCACCACTCGAAGCGGGCCGCATTTCGCCCCCGAGTTGTTTCGAGCCGCGGGTTTCGAGCCGTTCGAGGCGGCGCTGGTGGTGGCCAAGAGCCCTTGCGGGTTTCGCGCCGCTTACCAGGGTCGCGCCGTGATGATCATCGGCGCTCAATCGCCCGGATGCGCCCCGCCGGACTTCTGGAACTATCCGTACTGCAATCGAACGAGCGACCTTTGGCCGTGGCAACGCAACCTAGCATGGCGCGCGGACGAGCACGGTCAGGCGTAATAACGACCGGTTGGATGGGCGCCGGAAGTGTCTTTGCCACGCGACTGCGGAGTTTCCCACCGGATGTGGGCAATTCCTGTCGACTGGCGCCGGGCACACCATGCACTTGTGAGCGGGTCGAGATCGCGTCAAACGCCCGTCGTGCTTACGCGCCGAATTTTCCCAGTCGCCCGGCGTTGGCCAGCGCCAGCGGCATCAGATATTTCGACTCCATCTGCCCCAGCCCGCCGCGAAGCGCGTCGCGCTCTCCAAACTGTTGGCAACCGTCGCAGCGACAGACCTTGCTGACCAAGAGCGTCGGCACCGGATGCCAACTGTGCGACTTGAGCAGGCTTGGCGTGCTATGATCACCGGTGACGATGAGCACGGTCGGCTGCAAGGCCGCAATCCGCGGCATGACGGCATCCAACTCCTCGGTCCGCTGCACCTTGGCCTGAAAGTTGCCGTCCTCGCCGGTGCTGTCGGTGTATTTGAAGTGTAGAAAGAAAAAGTCGAAATCCCGCCAGTTTTGTTCGAGCACGTCGATCTGCTGACTTAGAGTTTGGGCCTGACCTACAATCTGCATACCCACGAGCCTGGCAAGCCCCTTGTACATGGGATAGACCGCAATGGCCGCGGCCCGCAGGCCATATACCTCTTCGTAGCTGGGTAGCGCCGGTCGGGGCGAGAACCCGCGGAGCGTCAGGCCATTGGCCTTGGGCTCTCCTTTCAATGTGGCCTGCGCGGCGCGGATAAACTCCGCCGCAACCAAGGCCGTTTTCTGGCTAGCAGGGTCGGCGCCCCGCGGCGGCAACGGCGATACGCCGGTCGCCTGTGGATCGGTGTCGGCCACGTTGCCGCCCAGGCCCTCAGCGCGCAGCACGAGCACAAAGCGGTGTTCCTTGACGTGCTCGACGATCAGCTCGACACCGGCGACCTGGAGCCGCTTGAGCTTTTCGACGACTTTTTGGGCCTCCTCGGTGGCGATCCGGCCGGCCCGGCGGTCGCTGATCTTACCCGCGGCGTCGAGCGTACAGAAATTGCCGCGAGCGGCGACGTCATTGGGCCCCAGCTCGATGCCGATGCCGGTTGCCTCGAGCGCACCGCGGCCAATGCGATACTGCAGCGGATCGTAACCGAACAGTCCCAAATGTCCGGGCCCGCTGCCGGGAGTGATGCCCGGCTTGACCGGTATAAGTCCGCCTTGAATTCCGAGCCGAGCGAGCGCGTCGAGGTTCGGCGTGTGGGCGGCCTCCAATTCGGTCGGTCCGCCCGGCTCCAACGGCAGCCCGCCCAATCCGTCGGCCACCAAGAGGACGATTTTGGAGTCGTTCTTGACCAACAATTCCCGTGTCAGATCGTGCATGTCCATACGCCATTGCCTTCGTGTCGTGGTCTCATCGCAGATTTGCCCACATTAGACCGTCGGAACTAGGTCGCGGGAATAGCGGAGCAAATTGCGGCAGCCGAGGCTGCCCTTGGAAGCGGCCATTGCGAAGGCCAACGTGGCCCCCGCCCGCCGGGAAGATCGCGGGGTAGGCGCACTTAACCACGAGCCGGAAAAGTCTCACTGCGGTTGAAACAAATCACCTGCTGAAGGATCGAGTTGAGATTGCCCTTGGCGGTACCATGGCAGAGCACGTCGGGAAGCTCGAAGGGAACCCACCCGAACTTGGCCCGGTGGTCACGGCGCTGCTAGGACAGGTCCGGCTTGAATGTGGACGAATGGCGGATTTTGGCAATGGTGACGGCTCCCAAATCCGGTAATTACCGGCTTCTCTGGGGTTCCGCCGCCACACCACCCACACCGGACAACTTGACGCGAGTTGCGTCATCGACAGAAGGTACGCACAAGCGAGGACGACGGGACTCGAACCCGCAACCACCGGATCGACAGTCGCGCCGATGTTTCACCCGAAATCCTCAAAAAAGGCCTGGAAATACAGCGTTTTTCAGTGCAGAAGGGCGGGCCGAAGGCTTGCCGCAACAGCTCACATTTTACGGTCCTTTTGCACGATTTCAATCCGATTCTGTACCGTGGTACAGAATTTCGTCGGTGGCTTTTGGACGTGCTGCTTGGCGTACTCGAACTCTGACAAGTCTGTACAAATTCAGGAACTTGGAAGTATCCGCAAGAGGCCTTCGGGCCTAGCAAGGCCCTTGTCTTCTGCCTGATGTCGAATCAGCAAGTAGAGCCCGGCTAGCGCCAATAGCGCGTTCTCAAGGTTGGCAAGCTCAAAACTCGTCGTCCGGTGATGCTTGATTTTGTTGTAGGCATTCCACCACTCGGGGTTCTTTGGTGGTGTCTGGCCCCAAGGCCGCCACGGGCAAAGATCCAATTGCGTGCCATGGACGCGGAATTCTACGCTTCGGATTGCTGGAAACTCTTGCGTTAGTATCTGCCGATACGCATCGATATTCTTCGGTGACGCAGACGGTTCCACTTGGCCACAAACTAACTTCGCAACGACATCAACCTCCGAACCAATGGCTAAAATCAGGCGCGCGAAATGCACCGAGTATGTTGGATAGTTGTCCTTGCAGATTTCGACGTAACGCGCCGCGGCAACCAAATCGTCTTCGAGCGAAAAATAGTAAGACCAATGTGGCGGATGAAGAACCATCAAGCCCTCTGCGCTTGCTACAAGTCCATTCCCTTGTTACCGATTAAGCCGGCGCTTCTGGGCTGTGCCGGCGCAGCACGTCCACCACTTCCTTCGGCCGCCTAGCCACATCCCACGCCCAGCGACCAAAGCCACCTTGGCTATTGACCGCTTGGACCCATTCGTCCAGGAAGTGCCGTTTTGTTTTGTCCTTCTGGGTGTCCTGGCCCTTGACCTCCAGCACTAGCATTGTGCCATTCGTCAAGCGGACCAGAAAATCAGGTCGGTATTTCTGCACCACGCCGTCAAATACGTAGACGATCTCGAAACCCAAGTGGTCGTTCTTCACCCAAGCGGCCACGTGCTGGCTGCGGTCAAGCTCGTAGGATTCGCTCGCTTCCCACGTGCTGTCGAATACGCAATGGTTAATTTGCGACTTCTCGGTCGGGTGATTCGGCTTGCCGGTGTACCATGTCCGCATGTCGCCAGTGCTTTTGATCGGGTGCTCGCTGTCGAACACCGGCCGCAGGCATTCGGTGTTCTCGCTGCGAATCGCCTCCCAGAGGTGCTGCACCACCTTGTTCACGCTCAGCGTCAGCAACAGTCGCTTGCGTAGCTCGTCCTGGTTGTACGACTCGGGCAGCAACTTGATCCGATCCGATTTCAGGAACCGCTCGACAATGCCGATTACCTGGGCCAACAGAAACTCGCGGCTGCCCGCCCAACCCGGCTTCATCTGATCGAAAACCTCTACCGCCGTTGCGAACACGATTCGCTGCATCCGAAAGCGATGGGCCAGTTCTGCTAGTTCAATCTGCGTGCAATCGTCTAGCTTGGGCTTGCCGCCGACGATCGCTGCCATGTCCGCCAATAACGCCAGCTTGTAGGCGTTAATCTCCAGCGTTGGCACATTTTCCAGGTCGAGCGTCAGTCGCGGCTCGTAGACGTGCTCGATTCGCAGCACGTTCGGCCAGGTGATTTCGTATTGCTTCTTGTCCGCGACCGGTTCGATTCGCGTCTTGGGCGGCGGTGGGGGAGGGGGCGGCCCGTCGCCCCCTTCGTGCGGCAAGAATGTAAACGGCACGCCGAAAATGTTGACGTATTCTGCCTCGAAGAGCCCAGTCTCGGGGTTCACCTCGTAGCTGGTCCGCCGCAATCCGCGACCAACAACCTGCTCGCAAAGCAACTGGCTGGAAAACGCCCGCAGACCCATGATGTGTGTCACGGTCTTGGCGTCCCAGCCCTCGGAAAGCATCCCGACCGAAATCACGTTTTGAATCTGCTCGCCCGGTTCGCCCGGACGACCTACCGTATCGACCTGTCGCCGCAGATACTCCGCCTGCTGGTCTTTGGTCAATTTCTTAGCTCGCGGCGGACCGTTGTTGTCTGCATCATCCTCAGCCGATTCCTCGTTGTCGTCGGCTGCCGCAGCATGGCCGTTGACGGCAGCGGCTTCCTCTCGCTCCTCGGCCATTTCCAAAACTTTCGAGTCGATGTGCAAAGTCCGCCCGGGATCGCACAGTTCTTCGATCTTGATCCGGCCCCGATCAAAGGCGTATTTCACCCGGGCCGCCGTCTCGGTGCGGTTGGCCACGGTAATCATCACCGGCGGCGTTCTTTGGCCCGATTCGTGCCAGTGCTTGGCCGCCTCCAACCAGTCCTTGCCCAACAGGTAGTACCCGTTGGCTACCAAGTCAGGCAATGAATCTTGCGGCTCGGCCTTGCGGTTCAGGTCGTCCTTGACCTCGGGGTCGTTGTAGATGTGATACAGCCGCGAGCGGTACTCGGCGTCGAACTGCCCGCTGTCGTCTCGCACCACCACCCGTGGCGTCTTGACCAACCCCGACTCAATCGCGTCGTTCAGTCCAAAGTCGCTGACGATCCACTCGAACAGCGCTTCACCCGTGCTGTGCTTGCCCGAAGGAGCGAAGGGGGTGGCGGTCAAGTCGTGGCAAGCCTGAATGCCGCGGGCGCGGTGGATGCGATCGAGGCCGCCAATCCATTTCGTGGCCTCATCGAGGTCTTGCCGGCTGACCCCCTTGATCTTGTTCTCGGCCGAGACTCGCCAGGCGTGATGGGCCTCGTCGTTAATGACGAGCAAGTTGCGTGCGGTAGCCATTTC
>CAYWTU010000178.1:0-7452 GCA_964461275.1 uncultured Pirellulales bacterium
CCTTCGTTGCGGGCGGCACGGAAATGTCCACATGGGCGTTCGTACCGCCAAACCCAAAACCGCTCACTCCCGCCACGCGCACTCGGTCGCCGCGCGGCCAGGCTTCCGGCGCAACAACGACCCGCAGCGGCGTGTTTTCCAAATGCAATCGTGGATTGAGCGCCTCGGCGTGCAGGCTGGCCGGGAGCGCTTCGTGCTCCAGCGCCAGGAGGATCTTGATGAGCCCGGCCATTCCCGCGGCGGCATCGGCGTGGCCCAGGTTGCTCTTAATTGATCCGATGCCGCACCCCCCACGGCCGACGGCCGACGGCTGCATTGCCTCAGCCAGGGCCTGTGTTTCGATCGGATCGCCCAGCGGCGTTCCGGTGCCGTGCCCTTCGATGTAGCTGATCTCGTCGGGCGACACGCCGGCGTCGCGCCAGGCCGCGGCCAGCACCTCGCGTTGCGCCGCCGGGTTGGGCGCTGCCAGACCGTTGGTGCGGCCGTCGTTATTGACTGCCGTGCCGCGGATGACGCCGTAGATTCTGTTGCCTTCGGCCAGCGCATCGGCCAGCGGACGCAGCAGCACGACTCCCACGCCTTCGCCCGGGACGAACCCGCTCGCGTCGTCGCCGAATGCTCGGCAGACTCCGTCCGAAGCCAAGGCGCCCATCTGCCGTAGGGCCAGGTATCCAGTCAGCCGCAGATGCAAATGCACGCCGCCGGCCAAGGCCATGTCGCACTCGCCTCGTCGCAGACTCTGTACCGCCAGGTGCAGCGCTACCAGCGACGAAGAGCAGGCGGTGTCAACCGTTAGGCAGGGTCCGCGGAGGTCGAGCCAATAAGCCACGCGGCTGGGCGCCGTTGCCGCCGTACCGCCAATGGCCGTGTGTTCGGTGATTGCCTCCCACGGCAGCCCCGTGACGTAATCCTCGGCTCCGCATCCCACGAACACGCCGGCGCGGGCGCGCTCCAGACGCCGTCGGCAGCCCGCGTGCGCGATGGCCCGTTCGGCGGCCATCAGCAGCAGCCGTTGTCGCGGGTCCATCTGGTTCGCCTCGGCTGCGGAAAGTTGGAAGAAGTCGAAATCAAATTGATCGATGTCGGTAAGGAATCCGCCGACTGGCCTCTGGCCGCCCAACCTGGCCGCGAGTTGCGGGTCGTACACCTGGGCCAATTCCCAGCGCTCGTCGGGCATCGGCCCAACTGCGCAGTCGCCGCGTTCCAGTAGATTCCACAACGCCGCAGGGTCGGCCGCCCCAGGAAACCGGCCGAAGTAGCCGATGACGGCGATGTCATGGACGGTTGGCGTGGGATGCAATGTCCGCTCTGCGGGCGCCGGCTCGATCTGCGGCGGCGCCTCGCTGGCCGGTGCGGCCGATAAGCGTGAAACCGGTTTCGACAGTTCGCCCAACAAGAACTCGGACAAACGATCGATCGTCGGATATTCGAACAACTTTGCCGGCAGCAGCGCCGGCAGGCCCAACTGGTCGCCGAGCCGCAGCGCGGCGTCTTCGGCCATCAGCGAGTCAACGCCCAAGTCTCGAAAACTGCTGGCCCCGTCGAGTTGCTGGGGATCCAGTTGTAGGACATCGGCCAGGACACGGAGGACCACGCTGCGCACATCGCGGGCGCCGGCGGTGGATGGCTCCTTGGGCGGCGCGGACGGTGTCGCCTGTTCTGGCGATTGTACAACGCTCGGCGCGATAACTTGCGGCGGATCGACCCAATACCTCTGTCGTTCGAACGGATAGGTCGGTAGCGGAACGCGGCGGCGGGAAAATTCGCGGTCCAGCGCCGCCCAATTCAAATCCACGCCCGCGAGGCTTAACCGCGCTGTGGCCGCCAACAGCGCTTGCCAATGGGAGTCTTCGGCTCCCAACGCCGCAACGTACTGCGGCATTGCGGCCGCGCCGGTTGTCCCGCCGCCGAGCCGAAGGTCCAACACCAGGTCACATCCCAAGTCCGGCAGCGCCTCGAGGGCAGCCGCCAGTTGGACCGTATCGCGCATCTGCTCGCGCCAATAGCCTGTGGACAACAGGCGCCCCTCAGGCAATATCTGGCCGCCCAACGACGATACAAGACTGCGGCGCAGCGGCGCGAGCGGCGCCGTTCGCCACAGGGCCTCCAGTTGGTCGCACAAAGGGCCCGCGCTGGCGGTGTGCGCCAGGTCGCAGGTCAACAGCTCGCCGACGACCATCCCATCGCTTGTCAGGCGACGGGCGAATTTCTGCAGCACATCGCGCGGGCCGGCTACCTCGCACTGGCCGGGCGCCATGACTTCCGATACGCCCAGGAAAGCGGAGAAGTTGGCCATCTGAGCCCGAATCGCCGTCACGTCGCCGGCGACGGTCATGGCGGCGCCGTCGGCAGAGGCCGAGGCCAGAAGCCGAGCCTGCCGCGCGACCATGGGGAGCGCCGATTCCATTGTCGCGGCGCCAGCCAGGCACGCCGCGACCACCTCGCCGAGACCGTCGCCCACCACCCAATCCGGCTCAACGCCCCACGTCTCCCACAGTCGGCCCAGCGACCACTGGAGCGCGAATGTGGCGGGGCGCACGGCGGCCAACGGCAGAGCCGCTCCCGGCGCTCCTTCGTACAGCATTTCCAAGAGCGGACTTGGCAGCTCGGCGTCCACCGCCGCGGCACAGTCGACAAGGAATTGGCGGAACGTCGGTTGCGAATCGTACAGGTCGCGTAAGGCGCCGGATTTCAGATGCCGTGCGCCCCCTAGCACCCAAGCCAGGCGCACCGGACCGCGAGGCGGCGCGTCCTGTCGCCATATGCCTGCCTCGTCATTCCCGCTGGCCACCCGGCGGAGAACCTCGATGAGCCGTGGAAGCGACTCGACGACGGCCGCTGCCCGAACGGCATGTTGCGGCCGACCGACCGCCAGGCTGTAGCAAACGTCACCCAACGACAGCCTGGGCTCGGTCGACAAGTGATCGGCCAGCCGCTGCGCCAACGCTGCCAGCGCCGCGGGACTGCGGGCCGAAACGAGCGCTAGATGACATGGTCGATCGACCGTCGACGGCGCCGTTTCCTCCGCGGGGGCCTCTTCGACAATAAGGTGCGCATTGACGCCGCCGAAGCCGAACGAACTGATGCCCGCACGCCGCGGTCCCGCGTCGCGGCGCCAAGGGGCAAGATGATCCAGCACGAAAAACGGCGTGTCTTCCAGCTCAAGCCCCGGGTTGGTTTCGCGAACATGTAGGGTCGGGGGCAATTGGCCTCGCCTGAGCGCCCAGAGGACCTTGACCAGGCCCGCCACGCCTGCCGCCGGCTCGAGATGCCCGATGTTCGACTTGACCGACCCCAGGGCGCAAAACTGTCGCCGCTCAGTGTCGGGCCGGAACGCCTCGCACAGGCCTTGGATTTCGATCGGGTCGCCCAGGGCCGTCCCGGTGCCATGCGCTTCGACGTAGCTGAGCGAATCGGCCGAAACGCCCGCGTCATCCAGGGCTGTGCGAATCACTTCGGCCTGCGCCAAAAAGTTGGGGACGGTGAGCCCAGCCGCCTGGCCGCCGTGGTTCACCGCCGTCCCGCGAATCACGCCCCAGATGTGGTCGCGGTCGGCCAGGGCCCGATCGAGCCGTTTGAGCACGACCAAACCCACCCCTTCCCCCAATACGTAGCCATTGGCGCCGCGATCGAACGCCCGACATTTGCCGTCGGGCGATAGTGCCCCGAGCCGGCTAAGCATGAGAAAATGCGACAGCGCCAGGCCCGCCTGCGTCCCACCGGCCAGCGCCACCTGGCACTGCCCCGTACGGAGCGCTTGGATCGCCAAATGAATCGCCACCAGCGACGATGAGCAGGCGGTGTCAATCGACAGACACGGCCCGCGCAGATTCAGAAAATACGACAAGCGATTGGCGATGGTGGACATGGCTGTGCCAGTGCCCGAATAGGCCAGCAGTCCACCGGGCCGGGCCAGCAGATTCTGTACGTACTCGCTGGGCATCGCGCCAATGAACACGCCGGTGGGCGTTCCAGATAGCTGGCCTGCCGCGTAACCCGCGGTCTCGAGCGCTTCCCAGGCAACTTCCAAGAGCAGCCGCTGCTGCGGGTCCATTTCTTCCGCCTCGCGCGGGGCGATGCGGAAAAACAATGGATCGAATCGATCGATCCCGTCCAGCAGACCGGCCCATTTGGAATAACTCTTGGCTGCGTCGCGGCGGTCAGGGCTGTAATGGTCGGCCACCGACCAGCGCTCGGGCGGGACCTCGTCGATGGCGTCCACCTCGTCGCACAGATTGCTCCAGAATTGCGCCGGGTTGTCGGCCTTGGGAAATCGTCCCCCTAGGCCAATGACCGCGATCGGTAGGTTGGCCGGCGTCATCCGTGGGACAACATTTGTCCGAGGTGGTAACGTCGCTGGGCAAGCCACCTCTGCTTGCGAGGGCTCCGCTTGCTCGTTCCAAGCGCCCGAGGCGGTCACCGATGCCTCGAGGCGCACCATGGGGGAGTTCTCTTCCGGCGCCGCTTCCGCTGCAACGTCCGGGATTGGCTGCTGAATGTCCACGGCGGCGACCGGCTGCTCGGGCGGCGTCAGTCCGAGCCGTTGAGCCAGCGCCGCGGTCAACTTGCGAACCGACGAGAAGTCATAGAACAGCGTCCGTGGAAACGTCTGCCCTGTGTCGCGACCGAGCTCTTGCGCCAGCCGGACCGCCAGCACCGAATCGACTCCTAACTCGACCAGCGGCCGATCGACGTCGATCCGCTCGGGCGACAACTCCAGCGCCGCGCCCACGCGCATGGCGAGCAGGGCCTGCAATTGTTCCATCGTCGTAGGCGGCGGCGCGGACGGCACTGCCGGCGGCGCCATGGGCGCGTTGGAAGGCGCCGGCGGCGGCGCAGTGGTCGCCGGCGAGGCCGGCTCGGCGACAGTCGGCATTTCGACTTCCGACCGCCGCCAGGCGGCCGCGGCCAATCGCGACATGGGACACTCCAGCGCCCGTTCAATGAGTCGCAGGCCGTCGGCGACCGAGAGCTTTTCCAGCACGTCAGAACCCGCGGGCGGCGGCGCATCGGCGGCCATGCCCGGCCCTTGCCAGGGACCAAACGCCAGGGCCAGCGCTGGCTGGCCCCGCGCACGGCGCCAGGCCGCAAAACTGTCGAGGAACCGATTGCCTGCCGCGTAGTCGGCTTGGCCCACGTTGCCCAGCGTGCCGGCCAGCGACGAAAACAACAGCAGAAAATCGAGGGGGTGATCGCCTAGCGCGGCGTTCAGGGCCCAGGCGCCCGCCAGCTTTGGTCGCAGCACCGTGCGCGTCGTTTTCCAATCTTTGGTGCGCAGCAGGCCGTCGCGCACCACGCCCGCCACGTGGAACACGCCGTGCAATCGGCTCCAGCGTTGTTGAATTTCGGCGATGGCTCGGCCGACGTCGCCCTCACTTGCGACGTCGCCCGCCAACGACACGAGTTGTCCGCCGCCGGCCAGCCACGACTGGGCCTGACGCACCATCGCCGCCAGGGGATCGTCCGCGTGTTCGCCCAACCAGGCGGGCCACGTGTCTGGCGGCGGCAGCGCGCGGCGACTGAGCACCGCCACCCGGGCCTGATAACGCGTCAGCAATCGGCCCACCAGCGCCCAACCGACGCCGCCCAGCCCTCCCGTCACCAGATAAACTCCCTCGCGTCGCAGCGGCGCCGGCGTGGGCGGCCAATCGGCGGTATCGACCGGCGTTAGCTCGGGCGTCCAACGCCGGCCATCGAACAGCGCCAACTCCGGCGCGGGCATCTCGGCGCACAATTCACCCACCAACTGCCGCAGCATGTCGCCGCTAGAGATCGCATCATCGGCCGGCAGATCGATGCATTGCATCGGCAATTGGGGATGCTCCAAGGCTGCGCAGCGCAGCCAACCCCAAACAGTCGCCTGTTCCGGCGCGGGGCATCCGGAGTCCGCCACGGGCTGACTGCCGCGGGTCAGCAAGTGCAGCGAACGGCCTGCCGGCGACGCCTCGGCTGTCAACGCCGGGATTAAATACAACAGACTCCGCAGCGCTGCATCGGCCACCGCCTGCCGTGCAGCGACGCTCGACTGAGGCGCCGCCGCGGGCCAGGCGAAGACCACGTGCGCCGGCAACCCCCCCTCGCGCATGAGGTTGTCGCGTAGCCGCATGAAATCGCCCGGTTCGACCGGCTGGATCTGATAGCGGTCGAGGTCCGGATGACGAAACGCGTCGGCCGCCAGCGCCAGCGTGACGCTGGCCCCGCGGCGTTTCAACTCGGCCGCCAATGCCTCGCACCACGGCTCGGCGCGAGCAAACAGCAGCCAGTGTCCTGAAATTCGTTCCGGCGGGGCGACGACAAATTCGTGGGGACGCCACTGCCAGCGGCGGAAGTGGCGGTCGACCTCCGCGACCGAAAGCGCTTCGGGCGGCGCTGGCGCAGGCGGCGCAGTGGCCTCGTCCGTCGGCGACTGAACGGCGGTCGCAATCGGCGCCGGCTGGAAAGTCTCTGGTGGCGCCAGGTCGGGCAGGTCGATCCAATAGCGCTGTCGCTCGAAGGGATAGCTCGGTAGCGGCACGCGTTGGCCCGGCGACAAGAGGCGGGAGAAATCGAGATCGACGCCGGCGACGAATATCTCCGCGGCGGCTAAGAGCAGACGCCGCCATAGCTCGTCGCCCAACGCGGTTGGTTCGAGCGGCGCTTCGCGCAGCAAGCTGCTATTCAATCGGGGCCGAATGTGTTCGTCGAATTTCGCGCCGCAACACAGCCAGCGCAAACTGGCCGCCAATTCCGCCGGCAACGCCGCCAACCGAGGCTCGACGACTTGTTCCCATTGCCGCCATAATTCCGCGCCCCACGGCAACGGAGAAGAACTTGCGAAAGACTCGACATCCGCCCCGAGGGGTTCGCCGGCCAGCGCCGACAGCAACGACGCACGATCCTGGAACACCAGCGTGCGCCGCACGGTCAGCGCCGTCCGGCCGACGGCCGACGTCCAGCACACGTCGTGCATGTCGTAGGTGTCTTCGGACGCCAGCGCCTCGGCCCACGCGAGCTGCAACGCCTCGAGCGCCGCGGGAGTTTCCGCGGACAATACCAGCAACTTGGCGGCTGTCGGCGCGGCATCGTGGAGCTGTCCGGCTGGGGCCTCGGCCACCACGACATGCGCATTGGTCCCGCCGGCGCCGAACGAACTAACGCCCGCGCGGCGCACGCCCGACGTCGTCCAAGGTCGCAACCGATCGCAGACAAACAGCGGCGTGTCGGCCAGACGCAGTTGTGGATTGGGCGAATCGTAATTCACCGTCGGCGGCAGCTGGCGATGAACCAGCGCCAGCGTCGCCTTGATCAGCCCGGCCATGCCGGCCGCCGCCTCGAGATGGCCCAGGTTGCTCTTGACCGAGCCCAATGCGCAGCCGGGCGCGGCGGCATCGCGGGTCACAAAGACCTCCGCCAACCCACGGACTTCCAACGGGTCGCCCAGCGGCGTACCGCTGCCGTGGGCTTCCAACAGCG